>CBIMZH010000093.1:0-8266 GCA_966248255.1 uncultured Cellvibrio sp. | reverse complement strand
CTGACGAGATCAAAAAGCAGCTGCGCCTGCACCTGCCCAAAAGCCTCTTTCTGCCGGTACCGCGCACCGACCTGCTGGAACTGCTGACCATGCAGGACCGCATCCCCAACCGCGCCAAGGATATCGCCGGGATCATCATGGGCCGCCGCATGGCCATTCCCGCCAGCATGAAAGACCAAATGAATGAGTTTGTTCGCTCCAGCGTCGCTGCCGCCGAACAAGCCCTCACCGCTATCAACGAACTGGATGAGTTGCTGGAGACCGGCTTTAGTGGTCGCGAACTCACCGTTGTTGAAAACATGATCAAGGAATTGGACGACCGCGAAGAGAAAGCTGACCAACTCGAAATTGGCGTGCGCACCTCCCTCTTTGCCCTCGAAGCCCAGTTGCCCCCAGTGGATGTGATGTTCCTCTACAACATCATCGACTGGGTGGGTGATATAGCCAACCGCGCCCACGACGTGGGTGGCCGTTTGCAACTCTTGCTGGCGCACTAATCCTTTCTATTTGGGGAAATACAACAATGACTCTATTTGCTGAATACAGCCAGGTGCTGTTCATTCTTGCGTGCGCTTTCGGCCTGTTTATGGCCTGGGGTATAGGCGCCAACGACGTTTCTAACGCCATGGGCACCTCTGTGGGTTCGCGTGCCCTGACCATGAAACAGGCGATCATTATCGCCATGTTCTTCGAATTTACCGGCGCCTATCTGGCCGGTGGCGAAGTAACCGAAACCATCCGCAGCGGCATAGTGGATGTCGCCGCCATGCAGGGCCATGCCGACCTTTTTGTGTTTGGCATGCTCTCCTCGCTGCTGGCAGCGGGTGCCTGGCTGCTGATCGCCTCCATCCTCGGCTGGCCGGTATCCACCACCCACTCCATTGTCGGCGCCATTATCGGTTTTGCCGCCGTGGGTATATCGGTCGATGCAGTGCAGTGGGGCCAGGTATGGGGCATAGTTGCCTCCTGGGTAACTTCGCCGCTGGTGGCGGGCATTATCGCCTTCTGGATTTTCCGCTCAGTGCAATACCTGATCCTCGATACCGAAGACCCCTTCAACAACGCCAAGCGCTACATCCCTTTTTACATGTTTGCCGTGGGCTTTTTCCTGTCCATGGTGACCATCCTCAAGGGCTTAAAGCATGTGCTTAAAGCCCACCAGGTAGAGTTCAGCTTTATTCAAGCCATGATGATTGCCGCCGTTGTCGGCGTGATTGTGGCGGGCATAGGTATCTATCTGCTCAGCCGTATTACACAGGATGCCACTGCCGACAAAGGCAACCGCTTCTCCAGCGTGGAGCGCGTGTTTGGTGTGCTGATGATTTTCACTGCCTGTTCCATGGCCTTTGCCCACGGCTCCAACGACGTGGCCAATGCCGTAGGCCCAATGGCGGCGGTAGTCAGTGTGATTCAGTCGGGTGAAGTGGGTGCCAAAGCCTCGGTTGCCCCCTGGATTCTGCTGCTTGGCGGTGTAGGTATAGTGATTGGCCTGGCCACCTATGGTTACAAGGTGATGGCCACCATCGGCAAAAAAATCACCGAGCTGACCCCCAGCCGCGGTTTTGCCGCCGAGATGGCCGCAGCCGCCACAGTGGTAATCGCTTCGGGCATTGGTCTGCCAATTTCCACCACCCACACTCTGGTGGGCGCGGTACTGGGTGTAGGCCTGGCGCGCGGTATAGGCGCACTCAACCTGGGCGTAATCGGCGGTATTTTCGCCTCCTGGCTGATCACCCTGCCCGCCGGCGCTGGTCTGTCGATTCTGTTCTTTTATTTCTTTAAAGGCGTGTTTAGCTAAGCCTTTTGCGCGTACAAAAAAGCCGGGCCTCTGCCCGGCTTTTTATTATCCAGATTCCACGGTCGCAATCGTTCGCAAGCTAACCTTGAGCGGAAATATCAGTGTTGCTACTAGTTGAACGCCCGCCCATATATTGCTGGGTAATTTTCTCCGCCGAGCGCCCCACCACATAGCCACCAAGGCCGATTTGCAACAGTGTCCAGGCCTCCGGCGCCAAGGGGCTGGCCAATACGCCAAAGCTGTCGAGCACCACCAACACCAAAAAGGTGAGCATAGTAATTGGCCGCCAGTTGCGTTGAATCCAGGACTGCCCCGTTGCCTCGGCGGTAATAATTTTGGCTTTGCTGTCGAGCAACTGGGTTTCGTAATCAATCACCTTGGTCAGCAATTCATTTTCAACTTTTTTAATCTCTTTTTGCATCACCAGTTTCTCCTCTTCACTGGTGTACAGCTCATCAATAAGTTTGGCCGCAGGTTCAAAAATGCTGCTGATAAAATTGAGAATACTCAAGTGGATGCCCTCCGCTAAAAAAATTGGCCAAGTTGTTTAAACGCCTGATAGTGGGCGCGAATTCGACCGCCATAAATATCCTTTTGCCCGCCGCCGTTGTAATTTCCGGCAAAGGCTTCAAACTCCAGCGCCTGCAATTGCTCCACCATCTGCGCGGTAAAAAAGTCAAACAGCCCCTGGATTTGGCCCTCCATACCCGCACTGAAATCCTCAAACATTTGGCCAACACTTAGATAGCCAATTTGTTTAAAGTTGAAGCCCATAATTTGCGGCGCGCCCATGCTGATACTCAATTGCGCTGCCTCTTTATTGAATTGTGCGGCAAAATCAAATACCTCCCACTCGCTCTGTTGATTGCCGTGAAAATTGCGCCAGTCGCTGCCGTCACCGGCGCGCGAAAACTGGTGCTGGGTCCAGGGTTTGATGCCGTCAAATTTAAAGTGCTGCTGAAATAGCTGAGCATTCTGTCTGCCCCAAAAACTCCAAAACTTGTGATTTTCAAAGCGAATAATCAGCCGGTTCTGGTTGCTCTGTTCAAAGCCCTTGCCTGAACTCTCGACGCAGAGCACCGCCAGCGCACAGGCGACATCCAGGCCCTTGGCCTCACTCAGGTGGAGCAGCAGACCGCCAAAACTGTTCCAGGTTTTTGCAACCATCTGCTGGGTGCTATCGCCCACCAGCGGCAAACTTTTCACGGGGCTTAAGGGGTTTGTTGCTGGGGTTAAATTGGCGGCTATTGGCATGGGAATATCCTCCTCAACACGGGTGGATGCCAGGGGAATAAGCGGAGCTGCAGGGGCTGAGCAGGGGCGAATAAATTGACGCGCGACATAGGCGCTTTGGCTATTGAATTTAAGCTCAACCCATTGGCCTAAATCGGCCAGCACCTCCACCAGCGCACCGCGCGCCAACTGCCCCAGAATTGGCCCCTGAGCAGACGGCTGAGCGCGAAGGTTGAGCAGGCTGGCGAGCACTTCCGCGCTATAAACCTGGCTGCGCGCGTAGCGCCGGGTAAGTGCAGCCAAGACAAAACCGGCGGCCTGATTAAACTCTATCTCCAGCCAATCGCCCTGCAGCGACAACACACTCAATTGCGCGCCCAGATTGAGCACACCGAGAATAGCTGCCTGCTCGGCTGGCGCCGCGCGCACATTCAACCGGGGCACAGACACCAGCGCCAGATGCTGAACATCAACCTGGAGATTAACGAAGTGACTGGAGACAAAACCGCGCTGCTGCTCGAATTTAACTTCCAGCCAATTATCGCGACGGCCGTAGACATCGAGCAGAGAATTATTGGGCAACACTCGCAGAACTCGCCCGCTGATATCGGGCAGGGCGCGCAGGTTTAATGCGGGGACAACAACGCTGGCAAGCATAGTTAGATTCCCTGGCTAGCAATGAGACGAGCTTTTAACAAACTGGTCGCGCTTGGCACCTTTCCAAACCTTAGCAAAGCCTGGTTGCACTACCTAGCCAATCGCCGCCATGGGCAAAAATAATGGCGCCCCAGGCCGCCAAACTCATTATTCAAGCTGCCATTCAGTCTTCTCCCTCGGGTCATTCGCGAGATAACTTGCTTTTTTAATCCACATAGCCGATAACCCCTGTTCACAGGAGAAGATTGACCATGAGTTTTGATGCCAAAGGCTATTTCCAGCGCTTGCAGCAGCTGGTCGCCGAACCTTCCGTCAGCTGCGCCCTGGCCGACTGGGACATGCCCAATCAGCGGGTGATAGAACTGCTGGCCAACTGGTGCCAGGAGTTGGGTTTTAACACCCGCATACTGCCGCTTAAACAGAGCGGCAAAGCCAATTTGCTCGCCAGTATCGGCACTGGCGATGGTGGCCTGGTGCTCGCTGGGCACAGCGATACAGTGCCCTATGACGCCAAGCGCTGGCAGACAGATCCGTTCAAACTCACCGAAAAAGACGGCAAGCTCTATGGCCTGGGCGCCACGGATATGAAGGGCTTTTTCCCGGTGATTTTAGAGGCGGTTAAGCCCTATATCGGCACAGCCTTCAAGCACCCACTGATCCTGCTCGCCACCGCCGATGAGGAGAGCAGTATGAGCGGCGCCCGCGCATTAGCGCGCGAGGGCCTGGCCGGCTTTAGTCCACGCTTTGCGGTGATTGGCGAACCCACCGGGCTGGTGCCTATTCGCATGCACAAGGGCATTATGATGGAGTCGATTCGCGTGCAGGGTCAGAGCGGCCACTCGTCCAACCCGGCGCTGGGCAACAATGCTCTGGAGGCCATGCATCAGGTAATGGGCCAGCTGCTGTCGCTGCGCAGCGAGCTGCAGCTTAAATATAAAAACCCGGGTTTTGCGGTGCAGGTGCCAACCATGAACCTGGGCTGCATTCACGGCGGCGATGGCGCCAACCGTATCTGCGGCGAGTGCGAGCTGCATTTTGATTTGCGCCTGTTGCCGGGCATGGATAACGATGAAATTCGCCGCGCAATTCAAGCGCGCCTTACTCCCATCGCCGAAGCCAGCAAAACCGATATAGTATTTTCGTCGCTGTTTGAAAGCGTGCCGCCTTTTGGCCAGGACCCGCAGGCGGAATTGGTACAGCTGTGCGAAGAGCTGACCGGCAACCCCAGCGAAGCTGTCGCCTTTGCCACTGAAGCGCCTTTTATGCAGCAGCTGGGTATGCAAACGCTGGTAATGGGCCCAGGCTCCATCGATCAGGCGCATCAGCCAGATGAATTTATCCCGCTGGAACAAGTCGGACCCGCCATTCAAATTTTGCGACGATTGATCGAGCGCTACTGCCTCGCTTAATCACCGAGTCAGCAACTGCTCCAATTAACTGCACATAATTAAGACGCACATAGTCAAGCCGCGCCGCGCGCGGCATAATCTTCAAAATTTTTACTTAGGGAATCGCCGTGAGCGCCAATACCCAGGATTACGTAAAGTGGTTTCGCCACTCATCGCCTTATATCAACAAACACAGGGGCAAAACCTTTGTGCTTATGTTGCCGGGCGAGGCCATTAACCACGCCAATTTTCACAATATCATTCACGATATTGCCCTGCTCTCCAGTCTCGGTGTGCGCCTGGTGCTGGTGCACGGTGCGCGCCCGCAAATTGATACCCGTCTGGAAGCGGCAGATACATTCAGCCAGTTCCACAAAAATATGCGCATCACCGACAGTGAAAGCCTGCCGCTGGTAATTCAGGCCATAGGCGAAGCGCGCACTATGGTTGAGGCCGCGCTCTCCACCGGCCTGCCCAATTCGCCCATGCACGGCGCCGATATGCAAGTAATCAGCGGCAACTTTGTGGTGGCCATGCCCCACGGCGTGATCGAGGGTGTCGACCTGCAACACACCGGCAAGGTGCGCCGGATTAACACCCGCGGCCTGCGCACAGCGCTGGATTCAGGCGCAGTAGTGCTGCTCTCGTCCATGGGCTATTCGCCCACCGGTGAAGTATTTAATTTGAGTTATACCGACGTGGCCGGCCATGTCGCCAGCGCCATTAAAGCGGACAAGCTGTTGGCATTTGTTGAAGGCCAAGGCATAGCCGATAGCGAAGGCAATTTGATTCGCCAGCTGTCACTACAGGAATGCAAAGATCTGCTGGCGGACACAGGTGCATCCCTCGCCCCGGATATGCAGCAGGTGATTAACGCCTGCTATTTAAGTTGCCTGCAGGGCGTGGTTCGCTCGCAATTGATTAGCTATTCCACCGACGGCGCACTGCTCACCGAGCTGTTTACGCGCGACGGTTTGGGCACCATGATTTACTCGGGCCTTTACGAACAGTTGCGCGCGGCGAGCATCGACGATGTCGGCGGTATTATTGAATTGATTACGCCCCTGGAAACTGAAGGGGTTCTGGTGCGCCGCTCGCGCGAAGTGCTGGAGACCGAAATCAATAATTTTTATGTGATGGAAAAGGACGGCACCATTATCGCCTGCGCCGCGCTTTACCCTTACGGGGACATGGCGGAGCTTGCCTGCGTGGCCACTCACCCGGAATATCGCAAAGGCGGGCGCGCAGCCAACTTGTTGATGCATATGGAGCACAGGGCAAGGCAAAAGCATATCAAGCAGTTGTTTTTACTCACCACCCAAACCGCCCACTGGTTTATTGAGCAGGGCTTTGCCCAGGGCAAACTGGAAGACCTGCCCATCGCCAAACAGGAGTTGTACAACTACCAGCGCAACTCCAAAATTTTTATCAAACCTATCGCCTGAGTCGATACAAAATTGATAGAAATTATTGATCTACGCCAGGCGCCAGAGCACAGAGACACTCTGGCGCTTTGGCATTTTCACGAGTGGGGCTATCTCAACCCGGGTAAAACCCTGGCCGATTATCAACGCAGCTTTGATGTTTATTTTGGCCAGGAACCAGTGCCCACCATGTTGATTGCAGTTGAGGGGGAAAAGCTGCTTGGCTCCTCTTCGCTGATCGTCTCGGATATGGACACTCACCCCGAATTATCGCCCTGGCTGGCCAATGTGTTTGTCGCCCCCGAGCACAGAGGTCGCGGCCTGGGCGACAAGCTTGTGCGCGCAGTTATGGCCATGGCCCGGGATCTCGCCCTGGAGCGAATCTACCTATTCACCCCGGATCAGGAAGATTTTTACGCGCGCCGCGGCTGGCAGCCGGTAACACGTGAACTGTTCCACGGCGCCAGCGTCAGTATTATGCAATTGGAGCCCCTCCCTTAGCGGCGCACATCCCCCCGCGCTAGCTGTGGCCAGCCAGCGCTTCTGTTACTATATCTGCCCTAATTTTTACCCGCTGTCCCAGATCGAGGTTAGCCATGCCGGTTTATCGTTCCAAAACCACCACATCCGGTCGCAATATGGCCGGTGCCCGCGCACTTTGGCGCGCCACAGGTATGAAAGACGACGACTTTCAAAAGCCAATTATTGCCGTCGCCAACTCCTTTACCCAGTTTGTGCCAGGCCATGTGCACCTGAAGGATCTGGGTCAGCTGGTTGCCCGCGAGATTGAAAAAGCCGGCGGTGTAGCCAAAGAATTCAACACTATCGCCGTGGACGATGGTATCGCCATGGGTCACGACGGCATGCTCTACAGCCTGCCCAGCCGCGATATTATTGCCGACTCAGTGGAGTACATGGTTAACGCTCACTGCGCTGATGCCATTGTCTGTATCTCCAACTGCGACAAGATCACCCCCGGTATGCTGATGGCCGCTATGCGCCTCAACATTCCCGTAATTTTCGTCTCCGGCGGCCCCATGGAAGCCGGTAAGACCAAGCTGTCCGAGCACAAGCTAGACCTGGTAGACGCCATTGTGATTGGCACCGACAAGAATGCCAGCGATGAAAAAGTGGAAGCCTATGAGCGGTCCGCCTGCCCTACCTGTGGCTCTTGCTCAGGTATGTTTACTGCCAACTCTATGAACTGCTTGACCGAAGCTCTGGGCCTGTCGCTGCCAGGTAATGGCTCCACTCTGGCGACCCACGCCGACCGCGAACGCCTGTTTTTGGAAGCCGGTCGCCGCATCGTCGAAATTACCAAGCGCTACTACGAGCAGGATGACCTGAGCGTGCTGCCACGTTCTATTGCCACCTTCGATGCCTTTGAAAATGCCATGGCATTGGATATCGCCATGGGCGGCTCCACCAATACCATCCTGCACCTGTTGGCCGCGGCACAAGAGGGCGAAGTGCCCTTCACCATGACCGATATCGACCGCTTGAGTCGCAAAGTGCCCCAGCTGTGTAAGGTCGCGCCCAACACCCCCAAATACCATATGGAAGACGTGCACCGCGCCGGTGGCGTATTCGGCATATTGGCGGAACTGAATCGCGGCGGCTTGATTCACAACCAGGTGCCCACAGTACACAGCAAAACCCTGCAAGAGGGCCTGGACAAGTGGGACATAGTTAGCACCAGTGACGAATCAGTTGCACAATTTTTCCGCGCCGGACCCGCAGGCATACCCACCCAGGTCGCCTTCAGC
>CBIMZH010000092.1:0-8408 GCA_966248255.1 uncultured Cellvibrio sp. | reverse complement strand
GAGTTTTGTCACGTTTTTGGTGGTTCTTGTGGCATAAAGCTTGACTAATGTATGATTTCTTCACTTCTTTTAGTTGTTTTATGTGCCATTTTTCTGATATTTTGATATAAATTTTAGTATTTCTATTACTTATTTGTATTAGTCAGGCAAAATGGCCGTCTCAGGATTGTCTCTAATCCGCGTTTTTCACGGTTGTAGTTGCCGGATATTGGAGTTGCTATTTCATCCTTTATTCGTCGTTGCGCTGAATGAAAAAGCCGGTCGTGGACCTGGAGAATGAAATAGCGATGTAAGGAAGGTTTTGGCTCCCTTTGCTCAGGGAGTCGTCATCGAACAAGCAATCGACCAGGATCAATAGATGAGTAACGTGCACCAGCTCTTCAATAAACCAGGAAAGTTTATGCCCCACATCATTACCCGCCATTTTTGCATTCTTGCCGCAGGTTTTTTGAGTCTCCAGGTTTCCCTGGTGCAGGCTGAAAGCCTAAGTGTAAAAGATGTTGCTCTTCAGGCTATTGAGGCCAACCCGGACGTACAGGCCAGCTGGCACACCTTTCAAGCCTCGGTTGAGGATGTGAAGGTAGCTCGCGCTGGCTATTTGCCGTCTGTGGATCTGGCAGCCAGTGGCGGCAGAGCCAAGCGCGACTTTGATGGTCGCGACGATTACACCACTGCCCAGGGCGAAATTTCACTGACCCAAATGCTGTTTGACGGTTTTAAAACCTCTGGCCTGGTGAATTATTCCAAGAGTGCCAGCCTGGTTAATTACTACGAGCTGCTTAGCAGTGTGGAAACCACCGCACTGGATGCTGTCAGGGCGTTTGAAGACGTAAAACGCACTCGTGAACTGGTGGATTTGGCCCGCGAAAACTACGCCAAACACCGCGAAGTTTTTGCTCAAATTGAAAAGCGCACCCAGTCGGGTGTTGGTCGTCGCGTGGACCTGGAGCAGGTGGCTGGCCGTCTGGCACTGGCCGAGTCAAACCTTCTGACAGAGGCTTCCAATCTGCACGACGTGACTGCCCGCTACTTGCGCGTTGTAGGGCAATTGCCGCCTGACGAATTGCTTGAATCCAAGTTGGCCGATGAAGCTTTGCCCGCTGATATTCGCTCCATGTTGCAACTGGCTTATTCCGGCAACCCGGCGTTTCACGCGGCCATCAAAAATATTTCTGCGGCTCAGGCCAAGGTAGAAAGTGAGCGCTCCGGTTATTACCCTAAAGTTGAGCTGCGCGCCCGTCAGGTTACTAATCGCAACCTCAATGGTTTTGATGAGCGTGTAGATGCCAGCCGCTATGGCGATGAAAGTGCCATTGAGCTGGGGCTTACTTACAATCTTTATGCTGGCGGAGGCAGCCGCGCCTCTGTGCGCCGCGCCTATGAGGGCGTTAATCTCGCTAAAGACCAGCGCGATCAAGCCTGTATGGATTTGCGTAAAGACACGCAAATCGCCTACAACGATTCCAAGCGTATTCGTGAACAACTGACCTCACTTGAACAGCACAAACTGTCCAGTGACAAGGTGCGCAGCGCTTATTACGAGCAATTCAATATTGGTCAGCGCACCCTGCTGGATTTGCTCGATGCGGAAAATGAATACTTCCAGGCGAGCCGCAGTTTGGTAACTGCCCGCGGCGACTTGGAAGTAGCCTACGCACGTTCTTTGGCGGCAATGGGACAACTGCTGGTTGCGCTGGGAATTTCCCGCGAGAGCCTGGATCTGTTTAAGGATCTTAAGGTAAATGATCAGCTGAATATCAGCAGCTCAGCTTGCCCGGATATGGCACCTATGGAGCTGGGGCGCGAGCAATTGATCACTGAAGTTAGCAATATCAGCGGCGATGCGCTGTTTGATTTGAACAGCTCCAAACTCAAAGCAGATGCACTGCAAAAACTGGATGAGTTGATTGCGCGTATCAAAGACACACCAAAAGTTGTGCAAATTGAAATTGCTGGCCATACCGATAACACCGGCCCAGATGCACTTAATGCCAGCTTGTCCAAAGCGCGTGCGCAAGCGGTGCGCGACTACTTTGTACTAAACGGCCTGGAAGCCATTCCCATGGCGGTTGAAGGTTTTGGTGCAGCCAAGCCTGTGGCAGATAACACCACAGACGCAGGGCGCGCTGCTAATCGCCGCGTTGAAGTATCGGTAAGCCGCAGCCACTAAGTTTGCGCAAATCAGCCAAGAGCCGCCAACACAAGCTGAAGGCGGCTTTCTCGGCTATCCTCTAAAGCATTCACCAGCCAGCGAATCAATTACGTTGAGGTAGGGAGTTATACCCATGACACTGGTGTCATCCCAGCCAGAAGGATCGGCGCAAGCCGAGGGTTCAACTAGCGATAAAGCCGCCTCGGCTGCAGAGTCCGGCAGCAAACCCCAGCGCCCCTGTGGCAACCCATTATTGGATTGTCTGCTGCTGGTGGCGCGTGCCCATCAATTACAAGCCACGGCGGAATCACTGACGGCTGGCCTGCCACTAGAGCAGGGGCAGCTAACGCCCTCTCTTTTTGCCCGTGCTGCCAGTCGCGCAGGCCTTACCAGCAAAATTCTCGCGCGCAGTCTGGAGCAATTAAATCCGGCACTTTTTCCCGCCATACTACTGTTGGAAAACAATCAGGCCTGCCTGTTGCTGGAGTTGGATAAGCTGGCGGGCAGCGCCAAACTGGTTTATCCCGAGCTGGGTGATGCGCCGGTAAAGCGCAGCTTGGCAGAGCTGGAAGCAAGCTTTTGTGGCCAGATCATTTACGCCCGCCCGCAGGAGCGCTTTGACGCCCGCGCTGCTGATATCAGCAAGCCAAGGCAGGGGCATTGGTTTTGGAGTGTGATTGCCGAGCACAAGTATCTTTATAGGGATGTGCTGCTTACCGCGCTAATGATTAACTGTTTCGCCCTGGTCGCGCCCCTGTGTGTGATGAATGTTTACGACCGGGTAGTGCCCAATCACGCCACAGACACGCTGTGGATTTTGGCATTGGGTATGTTGCTGGCGATGAGCGCCGATTTTGTCTTGCGCATGATGCGCACCTGGTTTGTCGACCTTGCCGCTAGCCGCGTGGATGTGACTCTCTCGGCCAGTATTATGGAAAGAGTGCTGGGCATGAAGCTGAGTGAGCGCCCGGCCTCGACCGGCTCCTTTGCCGCAGGCTTAACAGCATTTGAATCCATTCGCAGTTTTATCGGCTCGGCGACTGTGCTGACGCTGGTGGATTTACCCTTCGTACTTTTATTTATGCTGGTGGTGACCTTGATTGCCTGGCCACTGCTTATCCCTATCATTATAGGCGTAGTGCTTATGGTGATTTACAGCGCTGCCGCGCAAAGCAAAATGCACCAGCTTACGCAAAGTTCCATGCAGGCCAGTGCCCAGCGCAATGCTATATTGGTAGAAAGTATTTCGGCGCTGGAGACGCTTAAGTCTCTGGGCGCGGAAGGGCGTATGCAAGCCATTTGGGAAAAAACCACGCTGGTGGTGTCGCGTCTGGGCGTAAAAATGCGCCTGCTCTCCGCCTCGGTAACCAGCGGCGCCCTCTGGCTGCAGCAGCTGGTGTCTGTATCTATCATCATCACCGGTGTTTATTTAATTATTGATGCCGAGCTGAGTCAGGGCGCGTTAATCGCCGTGTATATGTTGTCCGGTAGGATTCTTGGACCTATCACCCAGGTTGCCGGTTTACTGATGCAATATCACTCGGCGGCTACCGCGTTGGAATCGCTCAATACAGTGATGGAAAAACCGCTGGAACGCCCGGCCAATGCCGAGTGGATCAGTCGCCCGCGGTTGAATGGCGCCATAGAATTTCACAATGTGGATTTTAAATATCCCCAGGATGAGCGCGAAGTGCTGCGCTCTGTCTCCTTTAAAATTCAACCGGGCGAACGGGTGGCCATACTTGGGCGCAATGGTTCGGGTAAAACAACATTGGAAAAACTTATCGCCGGGCTTTATCAGCCCACTGGCGGCCGTTTGTTAATCGATTCTATCGATGTGCGCCAGTTGGACCCGGCAGAACTGCGCCGCAATATTGGTTACGTCTCTCAGGATGTGAATTTGTTTTTTGGCAGCCTGCGCGAAAACATTTTAATGGCCGCGCCCCAGGCGGATGATCAGGCGCTGTTAAATGCGGTGCGTTTGAGCGGTCTGTCGGATTTTGTAAACAGCCACCCCATGGGCTTGGCTATGCCTGTAGGTGAGCATGGACAGTTGTTATCGGGTGGTCAGCGTCAAAGTGTAACCATCGCCCGCGCACTCTTAAACGATCCGTCCATCCTTCTTCTCGATGAACCTACCGGTGCTATGGATCACACCACCGAAGAGGAATTCAAGCGCAATATTGCGCAATTTGCCCAGGGTAAAACCCTGATGGTAATTACTCATCGCACCTCACTGCTGGAATTGGTCAATCGGATTATTGTTATAGATGCCGGCAAAATTGTGGCCGATGGCCCCAAAGAGCAGGTGGTGGAAGCCTTGCGTCAAGGTCGTATTGGGAGGGCAAATTAATGCAGGCTTCTCTCGATAGGCGTTTTTTTGAAGGCCTGGGGCGCTGGCTAAATAAATTGGGTATTCCCGCTAGCCGTTTTATTGATAAAGCCTACGAGCGCTGGTTGCAGCCGCTGCATGAAAAGCCACAGGATTGGGTGGCCGATGCCGACTGGGCGCGCCTGCAGCAAGAGCCGGTAAGGGCCCGGGCGCTGCTGCGCATAATGGCGTTAATTCTGCTGATACTCCTGGTCTGGGCGGCCTTCGCATCGGTTGATGAAGTGGCGCGCGGCGAGGGCAAGGTAATTCCTTCTTCGCAACTGCAAGTGGTGCAATCCTTTGACGGTGGCGTTGTAGAGGAAATATTTGTCCACGAAGGTCAGGTAGTAGAAAAGGGCGATTTGCTGCTAAAAATTGACCCCACCCGTTTTATTTCCAGCTATCGCGAAAACCGCGCGGAATTTATTTCGCTGCAGGCGCGCGCAGCCCGCTTGCAAGCGCTGACCACAGACAAACCTTTTGCGCTGCCGGATGACATAGTCACCGCCTCCCCGGATATAGCAGAGCACGAGCGCAAGCTCTACGATTCCAGCCAGAATGAACTCAAGCAACAATTGAATATTGCCCAAAGCCAGCTGGATCAGCGTCAACAGGAGCTGCAGGAAGTGCGCGCCAAACTCACCCAAGCGACGCGCTCTTTGGATTTATCGACTCAGGAGTTAAATGTCACCCGCCCACTGTTGGCCAGTGGCGCTATTTCCGAAGTGGAAATCCTCCGCCTGGAGGGCGAGGTGGCGCGCGCCAAGGGTGAAAAAGAACAGGCCAGGGCGCAGGAGTCGCGGCTGCTGCTTGCGGTAGATGAAGCCCAGGGCAAGGTACATGAAACGGAGCTCAACGAAAAAAATAAATGGCGCACCGAGTTATCCGAGGTGCTGGGTAAACTGGCGGCCTTAACCGAATCCGGCACCGGCCTGGCGGATCGCATTAAATATTCGGAAATACGCGCACCTGTGCGCGGTACTATCCAGCGCATTTTTACCAATACTCTGGGCGGCGTTGTCCAGCCTGGGCGCGAAGTGGTGGAGATGGTGCCGCTGGATGATCAGCTGTTGGTAGAGGCCAAGGTGTCGCCGCGCGACATAGCTTTTTTACACCCGGGGCAAAAAGCCATAGTCAAGTTTACTGCCTATGATTTTGTGATTTACGGGGGCCTGAATGGCACGGTGGAATTAATCAGCCCGGATGCCGTAACCGATGAAAAAGATCGCACCTACTACATAGTAAGGGTGAGAACCGAGCGCGCCGGGTTTGATCCCAAGTTGCCGATTATGCCGGGCATGATGACTCAGGTAGATATTCTTACCGGCAAAAAAACTGTGCTCTCCTATTTGTTAAAACCTGTGCTGCGCGCCAAACAAAACGCCTTGACTGAACGCTGATGGAACATATTTTTATAGCGCCACCCCAAGTAAGTTCGCCCCGTTGGCAGCAGGCCTTTGAGCGGGTACGCCAATCTGAACACTTGCCTGGGGTGATCCCTGCGGGAAGTTTGCTCTGGGTCATGCTTGTTGATGATTTGAGCCTGGTGACTATTCGCGAGCTGGTGCGCGCGGGCACCAAAGTCATTGCCCTGACGGGCATTGAAAGCCCGCAAGAAGCTCGTGCCGCTATGGAAGCTGGCGCCAGTGGCTATCTGCATTATCTGGCGGTACCCGAGGTGTTGCAGCAGGTGGTGACTGTTGTTACCTCTGCAGGCTTGTGGCTGGGTTCAGATCTGATGCGGCAGTTAATTACCGCAACCGCTGTACACTTGCCTGCATCCTCCCAAGTGGATTTGAGCCACTTAACCCAGCGTGAGCGCTTGGTGGCAGAAGCAGTGGCCGCCGGTAAAACCAATAAAGAAGTGGCGCGGGATCTGGATATCACCGAGCGCACGGTTAAGGCGCATCTGGGCTCGGTATTTGACAAGCTCAAGGTGCGCGACCGGTTGCAATTGGTTTTGGTCCTGGCCGGTAAAAACGCCTGATACTCAGGTGTTTTTACCCGTTTTAGATAGCAATAATGCGCTAAGCGCCAAATCTATTCTCAAATCTTCTAAGCGAATTACGTCCATATTGTCCATTGGTACAATGGCGTAAGTTTCCTCCTCTCCTAAAATTCCATTCAATTGGGGAAATCCAGTGTTCAGGCACGGGTACCCCGGATCACATTAAACTGGGATTTAGGAGCTAGTATGACCAACGCCGTAGCAACAGTTGCATATATTCAGGGACAAGCTTGGGCCAAGGCCGCAGACGGAAGCCTGCGTCCGCTCAGCCTGGATTCGGTGCTTAACGAAGGCGAAGTTATTGTGACTGCGCCAGGCGCGCGCGTTGAGCTGCAATTTAACCCGGGTGAAACTATCACTCTGGGCGGCGGAGTCGAAGTCGCCATGAGTCGCGACCTGCTGCAAAGCAGTGCTACCAGCGAAGACGAAGCCAAGCTTGAAGATGCCTCGGTGCAGGAAGCCTTAACGGTATTAAATCAGGGCGGCGACCTGCTGGATAACCTGGAAGAAACTGCAGCGGGTAATACCGGCGCTGGTGGCGCTGGCAACGAAGGTCACAGCTTTGTCGAGTTGGCGCGTATCCTGGAAACCACTAACGGTCAAAGCTTCGACTTTGACCAATCCGGTCTCAATGCGCCAGGCGTGCTGGATAATACCGGTGAAAACCTGGTAAATCAGGCGCCAGACGTCGGCGATCAAGCTCTGTCTGTTGACGAAGATCAGGTGCTCTCCGGCCAGATTATTGCCTCAGATCTGGAAGGCGAAACCCTGACCTACACCATAGCCGGCAACCCGTCGAACGGCTCTTTGGTGCTGGACCCAGTTACTGGTCAATTTGTTTATACCCCCAACGCCGATTTCAACGGTTCCGACAGTTTTAGCGTCAACGTCACAGATGCTCATGGCAACACTTCCGTAAGCCAAATCACTGTAGCGGTTAACCCCGTCAACGACGCTCCAGCCACTCGCGATCTGCAGTTGACCACCAATGAAGACACCGCAGTTTCCGGCCAGGTTATCGCCGGCGATGTGGATGGCGACAGCCTCAGCTACAGCATAAGCAGCAGTGCGCTAAATGGCACAGTCAGCCTGGACGCCAGCACAGGTGCTTTCACTTATACCCCCAATGCCAACTTTAACGGCAGCGACAGTTTTGTAGTAACCGTTAGCGACGGTCAGGGCGGCACTACCACCAGTACGATTGTGATTGGTGTGACGCCGGTAAACGATCTGCCTGTAACCGCTGATCAGGAGTTGTCGACCAATGAAGATACGCCAGTATCTGGTCAGGTTAGCGCCAGCGATGTCGACGGCGACACGCTCAGTTACGCCCTGACTACAGCGCCAAGTCACGGCAGCCTGCAATTGGATGCGGTGACCGGCCAATTCACCTATACCCCAAACGCCAACTTCAACGGTGGCGACAGCTTTGTGGTTAGCGTCAGCGACGGCCAGGGTGGGGTGGTAACCAGCACTGTGGTTGTCGGCGTAGTGCCAGTCAACGACGCACCCGTCTCGGGCGATCAAAACCTGGTAACGGATGAGGATGTATTTGTTTCTGGTCGAGTTGTTGCGAGTGATCTTGATGGCGATTTCCTTAGCTTCCTGGTTTCCAGTCAGCCAAGTCACGGTAATTTGGTATTTAGTCGTGGCACTGGTGTATTTACCTACACCCCAGGGCCGGATTACAACGGTAGCGACTCCTTTGTGGTTATCGTCAGCGATGGTAACGGTGGAACCACCACCAGTACTATTAACATCACGGTTAACCCGGTAAATGATGCTCCTGTGAGCACTAATCAAAATCTGGTAACCGATGAGGATGTTGCAACAACTGGCACAGTGGTCGCGTCCGATGTCGATGGCGCGCGGCGCGC
>CBIMZH010000091.1:0-8412 GCA_966248255.1 uncultured Cellvibrio sp. | reverse complement strand
AGTAGCCGATAAAACCTGTGGCAAAAAACACCGAGCGGTGCGCCTGCTTGGCATCTTTAACGGTGAAGAAGCGCATCAAAATATGCGGCAGGCCGGCGGTGCCGAACATAAGCGCAATACCCAGGGAGATGGCCGAGACAGGGTCGATGACCAATGTGCCCGGCGCCATAATCGCGGTGCCCTTGGCGTGTACCTTGGTTGCTTCGCTAAACATGGCTTCAAAGCTAAAGCCAAAGTGCACCAGCACCAGTATCGCCATAAGCGTGGCGCCCGAGAGCAGCAGCACCGCTTTGGTTAGCTGCACCCAGGTGGTGGCCAGCATGCCGCCGAAGGTGACATAGATGGTCATAAGCACACCAACAATAATCACCGCCGTTTCATAGGGCAGGTGGAACAGGAGTTCAATCAGCTTGCCCGCACCTACCATCTGCGCGATCAGGTAAAAAATCACCGTAATCAGCGAGCCGCTGGCGGCCAGTATGCGAATGGGTTTTTGCTGCAGGCGGAAGCTGGCGACATCGGCAAAGGTATAGCGGCCGAGGTTGCGCAGCGGCTCGGCAATCAGCAGCAGCACAATTGGCCAGCCCACCAAAAAGCCTATGGCGTAAATCAGGCCGTCAAAGCCGGAGGCGTAAACCAGGCCGGCAATCCCCAGAAAGGAGGCGGCAGACATATAGTCGCCAGCGATGGCCAGGCCGTTTTGAAAGCCGGAGATACCGCCACCGGCGGCGTAAAAATCTTTAGCGGTTTTAGTGCGACGGCTCGCCCACCAGGTAATGCCCAGGGTAACCAGCACGAAAGCGACAAACATCACCACCGCGGGAATGTTAACGCCCTGGTTGGCTGCGCCCTCGGCTAAGGCGAGGTTGGACAGCAGCAGGCTGGCAGCGGCAAATAGAAACTTACTCATTTATTTGCCCTCCAGTTTGCGATGTATGGCTTCGTTCAGCGGCTCCAGCACGGTATTGGCATAGTGCACGTAAATGCCGGTGATAATCAGGCAGAAGACAATAACCGCCAGGCCAATCACCACACCTATGGAGGTGACGCCGCTGCCTATAGGTTGACCCAGGCTTTGCGGGACAAAGGCGATAGCGAGGATAAGCGCGAAGTACACCAGTATGACCAGAATGGAGAGGGGCCAAACCATTTTGTTGCGCGCGCGGGTCAGGGCCGCGTATTCAGGGAGCTTATGAATTTGCTCCGGGCTAAGTACGGAGGGTCGCATGGGGATTCCTTTTAATTATTCAGTTATTTAGTTATCGCGGAACTTTTGTATCGCCAAGCATTTATAGCAAATACTTTGGGTGGTCGGCGGCTTTAATTTTTAGGTGAGTCGCCAGGCGCAGCCGACCTGATTCTAACCCCAGGCGGGCGCGGCAAGAAATAGCAAATAGTTAAATTTACTAAAAGTCTCGCCCTTGGCGTGAATGCACCGCGAAGGGGCGAACTTGTTGGAGCCGAGTTAAAGCGCCGGAGCAGGGCAAAAGCGGAGTGAGCTGTAAGCCTGTGATCTAAGCGAGAGCGTGAAAGCGAGGGCGAGAAAGCGGCTGGATTAGATCCAGCCTTTTTGCCGGGCGATGCGCGCCGCATCTACGCGGTTGGCGGCATTGAGCTTGGCGATAGCTTCGGAGAGATAGTTGCGCACTGTGCCTTCGGACAGGTGCAGGGTGTTGGAAATTTCTGCGGTGGTTTTGCCCTCGGCAGCCAGGCGCAGGGCGCGGCGCTCTTTGTCATTGAGTGGGTCTGTTTCACCCAGGGCCATCATTGCCAGCTCGCCGTCGATAACCCGCTTGCCATCCATAATTTTGTAAATGGCTTCAATCAGCTGTTCCGAGGGCGCATCTTTTAACAGAAAGCCGGAGACGCCCATGTCGATGGCGCGGCGAATATAACCGGCGCGGCCAAAGGTGGTGATGATAATGGTCTTGGTCGGCAGCTTTTGGTTGAGTACCCACTGCGCCAGCTCCAGGCCGGAGCGGCCGGGCATTTCTATATCGGTGAGCAAAATATCAAAGCTCTCCTGCTTCATCAGCAGCCAGGCGCGGTCGCCATCTTCGGCCTGGGTGATTTCAAAGCCGTCTTCCATGCCGAGCAGGGCGGCCAGGGCACCGCGCACCATGGATTGATCTTCTGCCAATAAAATTTTCATCGTGATCTCTTAATGCTCATTGCTAAATAAAGTTTTAGGCCTGGCGCAGTTCGTAGGCGGGCAGCGAGATGACAAACTCGCAGCCGCGACTGGCGCTGGCCTGGAGGTCTCCGGCCAGGGCCTGCAGCCGCTCCTGAATACCTTTTAAGCCATTGC
Source organism: uncultured Cellvibrio sp. (assembly GCA_966248255.1). Classification (GTDB taxonomy): domain Bacteria; phylum Pseudomonadota; class Gammaproteobacteria; order Pseudomonadales; family Cellvibrionaceae; genus Cellvibrio. The sequence continues at coordinate 6,104 of CBIMZH010000091.1, read as the reverse complement.
CCGGCTCCAGTTTTTCCACCGCGCCATTGTCGCGCATGCTAACTATCACCTGATCCTCACTGCGCGAAAAAGCGATCTCGCAGTGGTTGCCCTTGGAGTGGCGCAGCACATTGGTGGTCAGCTCGGTCAGCGCCAGAATCATTGCCGTTTCGGCGCGCGGGGTGAGCTGGGGAATCTCGCCATTCAGCTCCACCATAAACCCGTTTTGACGCAGCTTTTCGCACAGCTCCATCACCTCGCCAGTGAGGCCGCGGTGTTTATAGCCGGACACTGTCTGGCGCACCAGGCTGAGGCTGTTGCGCGCTATCTGGTTGAGTTCGGTGAGGTGCTGTTTAACCTGCTCCTGCTTATCCGGTTTGGCCAGCAGCTTTTCCGCCAGCTCGGCCTTAAGCGCAATGCTCGACAGTGTGTGGCCGAGAATATCGTGCAGGTCGCGGGCGATGCGCTCGCGCTCGGCAATGATGGCCAGCTGTTCAATTTCCTGGCGGCTTTGAATCCAGCGCAGGCGCGCCTCGTAGCGCATTTTTTCGATATAGCCCCAGGCGCTGATGGTGATAACCCCGGAGATAGCGGGAAACGCGAAAAAGGGCACAGGGTAGGAGTACTGATACTGAAGGGCGACTACCAGGCTGATGATGATGGACAGGATCAGCAGATAAACGCGAGTGGTGTAGCAAAAGCCAATCAGGAAGCCCACATAACTAAAAAAGGTGCTGGAGCCAGGCGTGTAGGGGGTGGTGACTATGGCCAGCAGCACTATGGCCAGCACTGGCCGCCACACCTGCTCCCGCGGCAGGGTGCTAGCCCAGAGGTAAATCGCAATAAAAATAAAATAGACGCCCACCAGCAGCATATGGCCGATAGGGTCGAAGGGCATGTAAAACAGCGGCACAAAGTAATAGAGGCTGAAAATCAGCCAAATCCAGGATTTGTCCGAATAGGGTGAGCCGGGGCAGGATTTAAACGCTGAGTTCATGGCAAATGGCCTGGAATCACTTGTAAGTCAATCTGCCTATAAGTCTGCATCAGCTTGGCGCCAGCTGCCAGCCTTGGGGTCACCAGCTGCCAGTGACAATTGTCAGCATCTGTCAGGAGACTGTTAATCAAGCGGCGCTTGAAAACCGCTATACTGCCCCCAAATTTTTACACGATTTTTACCCAAGTTTTTGTTTTTCTTACTTTTTGAGGTCAACCATGGAAAAACTGATTGAGACAACCCTGTACCGCTCGCGCTGGGTGCTGGCGCCTATTTACCTGGGCCTGAGCCTGGCGGTGGTCGCCCTGGCGATCAAATTTTTTGAGGAGGTTTACCACCTGCTGCTGCACGTATTCACCCTGGGTGAAGCGGATTTGATTCTGACCATTTTGACCCTGATCGATATCGCCATGGTCGGCGGCCTGTTAATCATGGTGATGATGAGCGGCTACGAAAACTTTGTCTCTCAGTTAGACATAGGCGAGGGCGAAGAAAAGCTCGGCTGGTTGGGCAAAATGGACTCGGGTTCGCTCAAGGCAAAAATCGCTGCAAGCATTGTCGCGATTTCCTCTATCCACCTGCTCAAGCAATTTATGAGTATTGATATAGACACGCCCAAGGATGCTTTCCCCACTGAGGCGCTGATGTGGTACGTGATTATTCACATGACCTTTGTGGTCTCGGCATTTCTAATGGGTTATCTGGATTCCAAGGTCGCCAAACACTGAGCCTAACCAAACACTGGGCTTAAGTGTTTGTGACTGCTCTGTGACAAGCTGCTGAGCTTGTGGCAGAGCAGTCATCCTAGAGGGATTTTTAGTCATATATATGTCACTTTTCTGTCATATATGACCGCTAGCATGCAGATTTTGGGTGTTAGCGGAGTTGTTTCTCGCCGTGTTCAATCGCAGTTCGACCAAACTCTCCTACCTGCTGCTCTGCTCATTACCCTTGTTGCTGGTGGTGGGCCTTTGCTATGGCTTAAGCACTCAGCCGCTCACCCCCGCCAAACTCGGCGACTACTCTCACTATCAGTGCGCCACTGGCGCCAGCCATACCGGTCAGACTTTTAGGGTTTTAACGGTCACAGTGGTCAACTCCATTGACCTGGCCAACCGCCTCTGTGCCTCCAGTGAGATGCGCGCACACTACGATAGCGTCGATATCGCCTGGCACACCCGCGGCTTTATCACCGCTCAGGATGTGGTTGAGCAGCATTACGATCTGTTCCTTTATCGCTCCTACCAATTGGCTGGTCTGGTGTCGGATTTTGAGCGCTACTATCGTCCGGTTATGGTTTCCCAGCCCTACAGCGTCTACTGGTTGTCGCGCACCGAAACGCCAGAGCTGACACAGGCTTATTTTGCCAACAAGCGCATTGGCCTCCTCAGCGATTTTTACAGCCAGAGTTTTTATCTGCTGCCCTCCAGCTCGCTGCGCTCCGCCAATATTCGTTTGGACGAATCACAAAAAAAGCTCTACCACGACCTGGATGCGCTTTTTTACGCATTTAAAACCGGGGAGGTGGACCTGATTACCTCGCCCGATTTAAGCCTGTTTGCCGACAAAACTGGCCCCCTGTTCAAACTGGAAATTGCCGAACAGGCGCCGCCCTTTTCCTGGTTTCTGCGCCGTGAAAAAGCCGCTTCCGGCCTGAGTTGCGCGGTTTATCAGAGCCTGGCTGCCTCCATCGACTGGATGCGCGGCAGCGCTGATCCGGAGTGCAACTGATGCGCGCTTTGTTCTCGCCTGTTCGTCTGGGTTTACTGCCGCTGCTGTTTGTCGCCCTGGCACTGCTGGCTTATGCGCAGGCCACTAGCAGCTATAAGCAGCAGCTGCGCGAATATGTTGAGCGGAACGTACTGCAAAAGGTTGATAGCCCCGAGCTCTACAGCTTTAACGACCCGGTTACCCAGCAGTTTTTGGCTCAGGAGATGAACCGCGACCTGGCTGAGCTTTGTGGTGCAGGGGGCTGGCAGCCGCTCATGGATTGTTCCGCCCAGGTGTTCAGCTTTCAGGGCTTGGCATTTGCGGTTGCGCCTGGGGCGAGCCAGATCATGGACTTTTATCAGCCGCCGCAGAGCCCCAAACCACTATTACAGGTGGCCGTTTTCTACCGTATGAGTTGGAGTTTTTTACTGCTGGTGCCTGGCGGCCTGGCGCTTTTGGCCTGGCTTGCGCTGGCCTTGCTGCCGGCGCCAGTGGCGGCGGATCGCCTGCTGTGGATTGGCGAGTTAAAGCGCCTGGGGCTGACCCAAGCCCACGCCCTGGCGCTAACCCAGGCTATGCCAGTTTTGCCCAGTGCGGGCGTGGCGCACCTGGGCGAGCTTATGCGGCTTTGCCAGCAGGACAACCCTGATCTGGCTGAGCGCTTAAGCCTGGCGCAGATTCTGGCGCTGGCGGCAGATGCCCGGGTGATAGCGCTAAGCGAGGCGCAATTGCCCTGGCTGCTTAAAGGCCTGGAATATTATCCAGATCAGCTGGACCTAGACCTAGACCCAGCTCTGGCAGTGGCCAATGCCCCCGAGCAACTGCAGTTTTTTCCCGAGAGCAAAACCCTGAGCATTCACGGCTTGCAGCTCTCTATCGCCGATACCCCCTTCTTTTACTACTACTGGTACGCCCTGCTGCGCCATGCCAGCGATGACGGCTGGTACGCCAACCCCGCGCAAACTCGCCCGGATATGCTCAGCAGCCAGGGGCTGCAAGCGCTGCTGGAAAAATACGGCGGCCACGCCAAGGCGGCGAGTGAATTGCGCGATAAAGGCTTGAGGGCGAAAACCCTGGATCAGAACCGCAGCAAAATTAAAGACGAACTGGTGCGCCATCTGGGTGAGGCCCTGGCGCAGCCTTATTTGTTTGATCAGCAGCGGGACTTGCGCACCGCGCGTTTTAACTACCGTATCTCCCTGGCTCCAGCGGCCATTCAACTGCCAGCAGAGGATCTCGATCTGCTGCGCAACGTCCTCAACACTGCTCAGTCAATGGATTCGGCTGGTTAGTGCAGTTATCTATGTTGTTGATTTTGTTTGGTTTTAAATTCTAGAGATATCTCTAAAGCGGGTTTAGATGTCTCTGCAACAAAGCATTCATGATTCCTCCCAATACTTCTTCCCGAGTTGTTCATCCCATTTACTAGATCGCTGGAAACAAAAATCATGAAATCCTTTAAGCCTGCCAAATTAGCTCTGGCTGTTACTCTGGTTGCCTCTGCTGGTGCTGCTTTTGCTCAACAAAACATTGATGTAAATGCGCTCGAAGAAGTGATTGTTAGCGGTACCCCCATTCGCGACAGCCAACAGGCGGCGCTGGATGCCAAGCGCGAAGCCACCAACAGCGTCGATTTAATTGCCTCAGATACTATTGGTCGCTTCCCCGACCAAAACCTGGCCGACTCCCTGGGCCGTCTGCCCGGTTTGGCGATTGAGCGCGACCAGGGCCAGGCGCGCTATATCAACTTCCGCGGCGCGCCCTTCCGCTACACCAGCATCGCCTTTGACGGCATTAATGTGCCTGGCGCCGAAGATGGCCGCACCCCGCGCTTTGACAGCTTCCCCTCGGTAATCACCAGCCGCATCGAAGCCAACAAGGCGATTCTGCCGAGCATGCCCGGTGAAGCCGTTGCCGGTTATATCAATATCAACACCTTCAGCCCCTTCAGCAAAGAAGGCTTTGGCGCCTCGGTGGATCTGGGCACTGGCAAGCAGGAGCTGGGTGATGGCGATGTGAGCAAATCCGGCCTGCGCGGTTCCTGGTCTAACGACAACTTTGGCGTGCTGGCGTTTGTTTCGGACAACAGCCGCGAGCAGGTTACCGATAACCGCGAGTTCAGCCTGGACACCAACCCCAATACTGGTGACCTCATCATCAACACTGTGGATTTCCGCAGCTATAAGGTGCAGCGCGAAGACCACGCCCAGGGCGGCCGCCTGGAATATCGCGGCGAAGGCGCACTGCAAAAAGTGTATCTGTCCACGCTGTACAGCGAGTTTGTCGATAACGAAGAGCGCAACCAATACGTATTTAATTTGCACGGCGCCGAAGGCACCAGCGGCAGCGATATCGCCGTGGGCATTAACCGCCTGCTGGAGTTTGGCAAGTACACCAACTCAACCGATACCAGCACCCTGGGCGCCGATTTTGAACTGGGCAGCTGGCTGCTGGAGAGCCGTCTGACCAGCACTAAAACCGAATCCAAAATGGATTTGCCCATCCCCTACAGTGCCGGTGGCAGTGCCGTTGCAGACTATGACTTCTCCGATCTGGAAGACCCGCTGCTGTATCTGGACCGGGACCTGGCCGATGTTAATTACTATATGACCATGGGCCTGCACTACACCCAAAAACTGGATGTCGACAGCACCAACTTCAAGCTGGATGCCGACCATGACTTTAGCTGGTTTGCTCAGGACGCCAAGCTGGAGTTAGGTGTGCAAGTTACCCAGCGCGAAGGCGATGGCTATGTGGCAACGCCCAGCTACGGCGCTATAGCCGTAGGTGATATTGGCAGCTACGACACAGGCAAAGCCTGGGCGAGCAACACCACCAACAGTATTGGTGGCACCTACTATGACAACAAGGGTTTGCGCAAAGCCTGGGCTGCCACTGGCGCCCTGGATGTGGGCAGTATTGCCCCGGAAAACCTGATTGCCATAGACGAAGACATCACCGCTGCCTATGCCATGACTACCACCCAATTCGATTGGGGTAATCTGGTGTTTGGTGCGCGTGTTGAACAAACCGACTACACCAGCGCCGGCACTGTAGATGGCAATGCCATTTCAGTAAGCGACAGCTTTACCAATGTTCTGCCCAGCGTGCATGTGAATGTGGATCTGACCGATGAACTTAAATTCCGCGTGTCAGCGACTTCCGGCCTGAGCCGCCCCACCTATAACGAGTGGCGCGCTGCGGCCACGGTAAACGTCACCGACAAAAAAGTCAGCGGCGGTAACCCCAGCCTTAAAGCCGAAGAGTCCTCGGGTTTGGATACGTCTCTGGAGTGGTATTTCGCCCCGGCCAGCCTACTCTCGCTCGGCGCTTTCTACCGCAATATCGACAATGTGATTTACGCCGATGGCGGCACCATAGATGGCGGTATTTATTTGCCCGCCGCGGCGGGCGAGCA
>CBIMZH010000090.1:0-8417 GCA_966248255.1 uncultured Cellvibrio sp. | reverse complement strand
GCAGTAGGGGAGGCCAACTGATGGACTACGAATTACTGCGTTTAATTTGGTGGGTGCTTATTGGTGTGCTGCTGATAGGTTTTGCGCTAACCGATGGCTTTGATTTGGGCGTGGGTGCACTGCTGCGCATTATTGGTCGCAGCGACGACGAGCGGCGAGTGATGATTAACACCATTGGCCCCCACTGGGATGGCAATCAGGTGTGGTTTATTAACGCTGGCGGCGCGCTCTTTGCCGCCTGGCCACTGGTTTATGCCGCCTCCTTCTCGGGTTTTTATTTCGCCCTGCTCCTTACCCTGGCGGCGCTCTGGATGCGCCCGGTGGGTTTTGATTATCGCAGCAAGCTGGAAGACCCGCGCTGGCGCAATGGCTGGGACTGGGCGCTGTTTGTCAGCGGCCTGGTGCCCTCGCTGATTTTTGGCGTCGCCTTTGGCAACCTGTTTTTAGGTGTGCCGCTCAGTTACGACGCCATGTTAAAGCCCAGCTATGACGGCGGCTTGCTTGGCCTGCTGCGCCCCTTTGCCCTGCTTGCCGGGCTGGTCAGCCTGGGCATGATTCTGCTGCACGGCGCCACCTGGCTGCAGTTAAAAACCGATGGTTTTATTCGCCAGCGCGCGCAGCAACTGGGCCTGCTATTGGGGGTGACCACGCCAGTGCTCTTTGCCCTGGCCGGGGTCTGGGTGGCATCGCTGCATGGCTATCAATTGCTGGGCGAAATCAATGGCGCCGGTCCGTCCAACCCGCTCAACAAAGAGGTGTCCTTGGTTGCCGGTGGCTGGCTGCACAATTATCAGCTTTACCCCTGGATGCTGGTGGCGCCTGCACTGGGCCTGCTCAGCCCTTTGGCCTGCGCCTGGTTTAGCCGCCGCGGCAGTGCCTGGCTGGCGTTTTTGGCCTCCAGCCTCACCCTGACCGGGGTAATTCTCACCGCCGGCTTTTCGCTCTTCCCGTTCATTATGCCCAGCAGCACTCAGCTTAACGCCTCGCTCACGCTCTGGGATGCGACCTCCAGCCAGACCACGCTGACCATTATGTTTGCCGTGGCCTGTGTGTTTGTGCCGATTATTCTCGCCTATACCCTCTGGGGCTATTGGGTGATGCGCGGCCGCGTCACTCTTGCCCAGGTGCAGGCCGACAGTCATTCACTCTACTAATCAAGCATTTACTGCGGGAGATCAACTATGTGGTATTTCACCTGGATTCTCGGCGTTTTACTGGCCTGTTCCTTCGGCATTATCAACGCCATGTGGCTGGAATCCCAACATCAGGACAGCCAACGTGAGCGCGACTGATACAACAACGTCAGGCAGATATCAGGGCGCCTTGCGCGCCCTGGTGTTTTGCCTGTCACTGACGGTCATGATTGGCGTCAGTGTATGGCCGCATCTGCTCGGCGCAACCCAGGCGGAATTTAGCCATAACGCCGCCATGCTATTGATGATGGGCATGAGCAGTGGCTTTGTGTACGGCATAGGTTTTGTGCCGCGACTGCGCCTTTGGCGCTGGCTGTTCTCGGCGCCTGTGGCACTGGGCCTGATGCTATGGGCATGCTTTTTGATGGTGCGCTAAACCAACACCCAGCCATAAAAAAAGCCCGCTATTGCGGGCTTTTTTTATGGGCGTGAATTGTGGCTTAGATAAACACCAGCTTGGCGCCAACCAGTACCAGCATCATCGCCAGCGCCGGGCGCAGATAGTGGTCGGCCACGCGGTTGGCCAGATGGCTGCCGATGTAAATACCGGGCAGTGAACCCAGCAGCAAATTGGCCAGCAGATGCCAGTCGACATTGCCTAGGCCAGCGTGGCCCAGGCCGGCAACCAGGGTTAAAGGCACAGCATGGGCGATCTCAGTGCCGACTAGGCGCACAGTGGGTAGCAGCGGATAGAGCAGGAACAGGGCTACAGTGCCCAAGGCACCGGCGCCAATGGAGGTGATGGTCACTATAGCGCCGAGGATAAAGCCTACCGCTACAGTCGCGCGCAGCTGTCCTTGAGGGCTCAGACGGGTAATCCAGGCGTCGTTTTTACGGCTGTAATCAAAAATTTTGCGCTTGAACAAAATGGCGATGGCGGTGATCACTAGGGCATAGCCGAGCATGGTTTTGATAAAGCTGTTTAGCGCGGCTGTATCAAAGCTGAGCAGATGCAGTGCTGCCAGCGTCAGCACCGCGGCGGGCAGGCTGCCGGCGGCCAGAGCGCCAGTGATACGCCAGTCGATATTGCGCTTTTTGTGGTGCACATGAATGCCGCCGGCTTTGGTAATAGCGGCATAGAGCAGGTCGGTGCCCACAGCGTTAGCTGGGGATACGCCAAAATAGAGCAGAATCGGGGTCATCAATGAGCCGCCCCCAACGCCGGTAAGGCCAACAATAAACCCCACCACCAGGCCGGCAATGACATAAGCAAGTTGAAAATCCATAAAACCCCTGATTTGCAGATCAATACACTAAAGCCGCGCAGGCTATCAGCTGCTGTCGGCGCTGCAAAATGATTATTAGTTTAGGGCTTAGAAGCAAAGTATCTAACCAATAATGTGAATAGCCGAAAACCCGGACGCAGGGTTATATGAATTTGCTGCCAAACGGTTAAATTTCACTCTGTCTATTGTAATAATGTCAGTTAAATAATATAAATACTACACAGGTTAGGGGTTTTGCCTGTGAGAGGGGCCGGGTATTGCCTGGCCACAACTAACACCTACATAAAAATAAATAGGTACATCTATGAAACTTTCCCCCAAGTTGTCCCCCTGGGCGCTAGGCCTTTGTGCGTGTCTCGGTTTGCTGTCTGCTGTCCCCGCCAGTCAGGCGGCCCCGCTTAAGGGTGCTGATATCAGCTGGACTTCGGAAATCGAAGCCAATGGCTACGCCTACTACAATCGCAGCGGCGTGAAAAAAGACATACTCGCCATTATGAAAGAGCAGGGCATGACTGCTGTGCGCCTGCGTGTATGGGTTAACCCGGCCGATGGCTGGTACAACTCCACCCAGGATGTGGTGGCCAAGGCTGTGCGCGCCCAGGCGGCGGGCATGAAGATCATGATCGATTTTCACTACAGCGACTCCTGGGCTGACCCAGGCCAGCAGACCAAGCCCTCGGCCTGGACCAACTACAGCTTCCAGCAGTTAATGGATGCTGTGTGGAACTCCACCCGTTACACCCTGCAGGCGCTGAAAGATGCAGGCGTTACTGTGACCTGGGTACAGGTGGGCAATGAAACCAATAACGGCATGTTGTGGAATGACGGCAAGGCCTCCAGCAGCATGAAAAACTATGCCTGGCTGACCAACACTGGCTACAACGCGGTAAAAAGTATCTACTCCAGTGCCCAGGTAGTAGTGCATCTGGCCAACTGTCACGACAATGCCAACTTCCGTTGGATTTTCGACGGCCTGCGCACCTATGGCGGCAGCTTTGACATTATTGGCGCCTCTGAATACCCCACCAACGCCACTGGCTACACCTGGCAACAGGCCAATGCCGCCTGCCTCAGCAACCTGAACGATATGGTGTCGCGCTACAGTGTGCCGGTGATGATTACCGAAATTGGGGTGCCCTGGGATAACAGCTCAGCCAAAACCATAGTGGCTGATTTGATCACCAAGCTGGGTCAGGTTTCCAGCAGCAAAGGCCTGGCGATTTTCTACTGGGAACCGGAAGCACGTCCGGGTTGGAAGGGCTATACCCTGGGCGCCATGGATAACAATGGCAAGGCCACAGCCGTTTGGGATGCCTTTAAGTAATTTTTAATAATTATTGCTTTGGCAAGGGCTCGTAAAAAAGGCTCGTAAAAAAGGCTCGTAAAAAAAGCTCGTACAAAAAAGGCTCGCACCTCTATAGGTGCGGGCCTTTTTTCTTCGCGGGCTTTTTTCTCTGCGGGGCTTTTTTTGCGGGCTTTGGGGCTACAACACCTTGTCTTTTGCCGTTTGGGATTTACGGTGATTCAAGCCGCAGCAACAGTCGCTGGCTGTTGTTCAACTCTTCATAGCCGCGCTTGAAACTGGGCACGCTAAAAAATAACTGATCGAAGCTGCCATCGGCCTGCGCCAGCGCCAATCCGCGTGCGAGTCGTTTGGCCAGGCGGCGATTGTTTTTGTTCACAAAAAAATACACCGGCGACTGATAGTAGAGCATTAACTTCTGCTCGATTACCGTATCTGCCCCGGCCAGAGTTTTGGCTTCGCGCCAGACTTCGTAAAGCCCGCGCGGGAAAAAATCAAAGCGCTTTGATGAAAGCATGCGATAGAGCGAATCCTGGCGCAGCGCTGTTATTACCTCAAAGCCATTGCTGCGCACAATTTCTGTATCTGGCCAGTGAGTGCCCAGGCCACAGCGCAGTTTGCGCAGGTCATCCAGGTTGCGCACCTGCGCAAACAGGGGTTGATCCTCGCGGCGGATCATCAGCAGCCGGTAGCTGTTTAAATCCTTGAGCACGGACAGGCGAATGGGCTGTAGATCGCGCTCCCGCTCGGCATTGGAGTTGGTCCAGAGTATATCCAGATGGCCGGCTTTCAGTTCGCGCAAATAGCGCTCGTAGTTGGCAACCTGCGGGAAAAATACAATGCGATAGTCGCCGGGATAGCGCGAGGTTTTGCGCAGTGCCAGATCGATCAATTGGTGAAAATAGCGAATGTGCTCCAGCTCCGGGTGCGCATCGCCGGGGATAATCACTTGCAGCGGCGGCTGCTTGGCAAAGGCCGATGCTGCAGGGTTGCAGAGGAATAAAATCAGGAGCAAATATTTCCCGCCAAGCCAGCAGTAACACCCGCGCATAAATTTACCTGTAGTGATCAGGCTTTTAGTCAAACTCCGCCTGAGTGAAGTCAACGCATTTTATTATTTATCAGGCTTAAACGTTTTGCGTTTGCACCTGAAACAGGGCGACGCAATTGCGCCCCTGGTGTTTGGCTTGATAAAGGGCCGTGTCTGCCGCCTCCAGCAAACTGTCGGTACTGGTGTTGGGGTTAAATTCGGCAACGCCGACACTGATGGTTGCACCTATGTGTTCGGCCAGGGGTTTGGCGGCAATGGCGCGGCGCAGTTTTTCACCCAATGCCTGGGCGGATTGGCAGTCCGCCTCCGGGCAGATGACTAAAAACTCTTCGCCGCCCCAGCGCCCCAGGGTATCGCTGCCGCGACAATGCTGCTGGAGAATTTGCGCTATCTCTTTGAGTACCCGGTCGCCCACGGGATGGCCATAGGTGTCGTTTACCGATTTAAAAAAGTCGACATCAATAATTAACAGCGACAGGGGCGTTGCATAGCGCTTGCTGCGCTCGGTCTCACGCTCCAGGCACTCGTGCAATTTAATGCGGTTGCAGACACTGGTCAGTGCATCTGTGGTGGACAGCAGCTCCAGTGCGGAATTTTTTTCCACCAGCTCCTGCGTGCGCGCTTGCACTTCGCGCTCCAGGCGGCGCTCGGAATCCTTAAGGCTTTCAACCAGTTCGCGCTGGGCGCTAAGCACGGCATTTTGCGCGGCCTCTTTTTCGCGGCGGGTCATATTCAAACGGTCGGCGAGGGCGTAGGCGAGCAGCATCATCTCTATGGCCGAGCCGATTTGCAGGCCGTTAACGGTAAACCAGTTGGTGGGCAGGTAGCCGGCAAAGCGCAGCGAATTTACCGGGGAGGCGGTGCAGATCACTAAAAACGCCGCGACAAAAAAATAGGCGCTGCGCTGACGTTTAAACGCGCAATAGACCCCGGCGAATAAGATCAGACTGGTGCCGGTGACATTGAGTATGACTGCCAGGGGCACGACCTGATCGTAAATAGTGAAAAAGCCCAGCGGCGAGATCATAAAGGTCATCGCCAGAACAAATATCACTTTATCCAGGCGCGGCATCCAGTGGCTGGTGTGCAGCATGCGCCGGGTAAAGAGCAGCAGCGAAAACATGGTGTAGGAATAGCCCACCGCCAGTGAGTACTTGGACCAGACCGGCGAGTTGGACCAGAGAAATTCATTGGCCAGGCCATTTTGCGCCGCCAGGGTAATGGCAAAGCTACTGACAAACATGACGTAAAGTAGATACATGGGTTCGCGCAGCAGGAGAAACACCAGGGCGTTAAATATCACCATCGCCAGGGCCATGCCGCTGTAGATGGAAAAGCCGACATAGTCGTCGCGCTCATAGGCGTGAAAGGCACTGGGTTCCCAGAGTTTGGCCGGTATCTCCAGCGCGGCAACGCCCTTGGCGCGAATAAAAATGGTCTGATGGCCCTGGGCGGGAATATGCAGCGGGAAAACAAAGGCGCGGTTGGCGTAAGGGCGACTGGCAAAAGGATAGTTGGTGCCCGTCTGCCAAGAGTTCACCAGGGCATCGCCCTCCAGTTGATAGAGGGAAACTTCGGCCAGACGCGCGTAACTTATCTCCAGCAGCCGCTCCTGGGCGACATCGGCAGGGTTGTAAATTTGCAGCTTGAGCCAGTAGGCGGAGTGAGTAAAACCGTAGACAAAGGATTCGGCATTGGAGTTGCTGGGAGTGAACTTATGGGCGCTGTCGGCGGCGCGTATATCACTTAGCTCAAGCGCGGCGCTGGGGTCTTCCAGCAGGGCAAAATAGCGGGTCAGCGACAGGGAGCCGGGGGTGCTTGCCGAGAGCGTCAGCAGCGGCTGCTCCTCGGGTGCGGCGCGGCTGAGCAGCGGCAGGCACAGCAGAAGGAGCAAGGTAAATAAGCGGCTTGGCCTGGACATAGAGTTTCCACTTGCGAAGCTATCCAAAATCCCGGGATAGGTTTATTTAGCGAGGTGTTGTTTCCCTGATCACCCCTGTCCTGGCGGCTGACGCGGCCATAGGCCGAGTGCAGCTTGGTGTTATCCCTGTGCGCCAATCAATATGGTTTTCAATGTAGCGGCTAAGTTTATCGGGAGCAACCTATTGCCGGGTAGACGGGCGGATTTGCGCGGCTATAGGGCTAATTTGCGCAGCTATTAAGCGAAAACCCCGGCATCTGCATAAAACCGGGGCAAAAAAAAGCAGGCACTGGGCCTGCTTTTTGGTGGGGCGGAGGTTAGAGGCTGGCGCCGCGGCGGTTGATCAGGTCGCGCTCGATGGTTTTCATCTGCTGATCATCCAGTGGGTACCAGAGTACAAAGACGGCCCCCAGCACACCAATAATCACCGGTATAACACTCATCAACATCACCATGCCACCCAGGGCGCCAGCCACAGTTGCCGGTACCTGAGCATCGTAGCCGCAGAGGGTCAGCACAATCAGCACCAGAGCGCCGGCAAAGCCGTGGCCGGTTTTATTAATGAAGGTGCCGGCAGAGAAGATCAGGCCGGTGGAGCGGCGGTGGTTCTTCCATTCGGAGTAGTCCACTGTGTCGCCGAGCATACTGAAGAAGAGTACCGGCATCATACCGGCAAAAAATTCACCGATAGTGGCCAGGGTCATCATTAGCGGAATCTGATCCGGCTGCACAAAATAAATCGCCCCGTTAAACACCGCGCCCAAAATAAACGCCCAGAGCATCAGGGTGCGCTTGTTAAAGCGCTTAGACAGTGCCCCAGTGGCCACAGCGGCCACCAGCGATGCTACCAGGGTGATCGCAAAATACACCCCAATCAGATCTGGCTGCTGCAGGTAGTACTTAAAGTAGTAGCTGGCGGCGCTGGGGCGGACCACGGTAAACAGGCCAAACATAATGCCCACCGCCAACAGGATCAGCCAGGGCTTGTTGGTCATAAGGTCGGCCAGGTCTTTTTGGGTATTGCTCAGGGTTTCTATGGGTTTGCGAATCAGCTGGCTGCGCAGGTACAGGGTGAAGCCAAAGCAGGCGAGCATAAACAGGCCGGCGCCCATTTTAATACTGCTGCTCCAGTCGGCCATGGCCAGGGTGATGATAAACACGCTTATACCAAACACCGGGATAAGGATAATCGGCAGGTTGCAAAACAGGTCTTTCATCTCCTGCCAGAAGGTGCCGTGGAGCTGTACCGGCGGTTTGATGCGCTCTTTGGTGCTGCTGTAGGTAATCAGCAGGAACACCACCAGCAGTGCGGCGAAAATCAACATGGTGCGCTGGTAGCCCTGGGCCTCATTGCCGCCGCCCAGCTGGCCCACCAGATAGGGCATGCTCGACATCACCAGCAGGCCGCCGGTAAAGGCGCCGATAAAACGGAAGCTGGACAGGCTGGCGCGCTCGCTCACGCTGTCGGTCATAACCCCCATAAGCGCACCATAGGGCACGTTGTTGGCGGTGTAGGCCAGGGTGAGGCAGAAGTAAATGGTAAAGGCGTAGATCACCTTGCCGGTGTAATTGAAATCCGGGGTGGTAAAGATAAGTGCCAGGAAGATGGCCAGCACCGGTGTGGACCAGAGAATCCAGGGGCGGAATTTGCCCTGTTTGGTGTTGGTGCGGTCGGCGATGGAGCCCATCATGATATCGGTGATGCCGTCCGACAGGCGCACCA
>CBIMZH010000089.1:0-8435 GCA_966248255.1 uncultured Cellvibrio sp. | reverse complement strand
CACCCCAGACGTGATCCAGTAGCTGGCTGCGGGTGTAGGCGCGCTCCTGGTGGGTGAGGAAAAATTCCAGCAGGCGATATTCGGTTGGGCCCATATCCACCGATTGGTCGTTAATGGTCACACGGTGGCTGGCGGGGTCCAGACACAGGCCCTGCACGGTGATGGGGGCCGAGTTGACCTGGGGGTCGGCGCGGCGCAGCACCGCTTTTAAGCGGGCAACCAGTTCGCGCGGGGAAAAGGGTTTGGTGATGTAGTCATCAGCGCCCACTTCCAGGCCCTGGATCTTGTTGTCCTCTTCGCCTTTGGCGGTGAGCATGATAATGGGCAGGTTGGCGGTGACCTCGTCGCGCTTGAGGCGGCGCGCCAGTTCAATGCCGCTGGTGCCGGGCATCATCCAGTCGAGCAGCAGCAGATCGGGCTTTTCATCGATGATCAGGCTGTGCGCATCCTGGGCGTTGCTGGCTTCTATGCATTGGTAGTCGGCCATTTCCAGTGCAACACGGAGCATGTCGCGGATGGCGGATTCGTCGTCGACGATTAAGATTTTGCGTCCAGTCATAAAACTCTGCCTGATATAAAGAAGTTACCACTAAATTTGACGCTAATTTAATAAATGCCTGGTTACAGAATTATGACAGCGTAACAAATACGTAACTATTCCCGCTGTTTTGGTAAGAGATTGGTCATCTGCAGAGCTATTTTAGCGCCCTGGTGAGAGCAAACCAGAAGTTTGAAGGGAGTATTGAAAAATTAGCTAGATCACTGGTTAAGGGTGAGCGTTTCAAGTAAGTGGTGCGATTAGGTGGTGCGAGTAATTGCGCAATGAATACTGGCGGGCGGCCAGTATTCAGATGGGGCCTGGGCAATAGCGAGTTGAACCCAGGTTGCGTTTAGGCCTAAGCGCCCGGCCTCCGGCAAGCTCCGGAAGCCGGACGAGTCACAATTACAGCTCGGAGCCGGCGGAACTTGAAGCGCTGGAGGATTCCTGAGTAAGGACCAGGTTATCGACCAATATATCGCCCGTCACTGCCTGGGGTTTGCCGTTGGGTTGGAAGTAAACGCCAATATCATAAGTGATAGCTGGCAGCGATAAGCCTGCCAGGGATACCGACAGGTGGTTCCAATCGTCTCCCTTCATATCGGCCACCGAAAGGCTGCTCAACTCAGTAAACCCGAAGGCATCACCAACTTGCAGGCCCAGCAGCATATTGCCGTCATCGACATAGGCTTGGGGAATATACACATCGGCATAGAGAGTGCCCTGGCTGACACAATTGCCTATGTTGGTTAAATCCTCCGCGCCAAAGCTCAACTGGCTAGTCAAAAGGTCCCACTGCGGATGAAGGGTTATGCTCGCGCCCGAAGACAGCCAGAGATTGGCATCGCTGACCATAGCGCCGTCAACGCGGGTATAGACAAGCGAGTTGGAATCGAAATGGCGGGAGTAACACTTGTCAGCAGCCGGTAGCAAGGTGCCAGTTTCCAGGCGGATATTATCCAGCTGGAAATGGGCGCCTGACTGATGATTCCAGCTGGACATCACCTCCAGTGCCACGGTGACCTTGGTTAGATCCAGGCCGCGCTCAACCAGTTGCGACAGCGGCACTTCAATGGTTTGCCACTCACCCAGAGTTTCCGGGCGGATCAGCAGCTCGGTGCTTTCGCAGGGCCAGCCGCAGACCATTTTAAAGGTGACAGGCTTTTGCTCTGTGCCCAGGTCGATCACTTTGATATCGAACTTCAAACTGCCAGTGGCATAGGCACTCAGATCTGTGGGTGCTACCTCGGGCATAAGGAAGTGCACGCCGCCGTTGTAATCGCTGGAGCTGTTGTAGACCACGTCCAACACCTGATTATGGCCGGCATCGGCGGAGGCAATAATTTGATGGGTGATCATGTTGCTGGCATCGCCAATAGCCAGCTCGGGTGAGGAGTAGCTGAGAGTGCGGCCAATTTCATAGGCGGTGGGCGCCTGAATGCCGGTGCAGGTGGTGTCGATAAATACCTGGCCATCGGCAAAGCTGCAGCTGGAAACGCTTGAGCTGCTGGAGCTCTCGTCACTGCTACTCGCATCGCTAGAACTTTCTTCGCTGCTGCTGGCTTGGCTAGCGCTGTCTTCACTGGAGCTGCTCGAGCTGGCTTCGCTAGAGCTCTTCTCGCTGGAGGCCTGTTCAGTGCTGGAGCTGCTTTCCAGGCTGGACGTAGCTTCACTACTGGAACTGCTGGATTCGACCGAAGCCACAGAGCTACTGGAAGAGGATTGAACACTGGCGCTGCTGGACGAAGTTCCACCGGCTCCACCGCCACCACAGGCAGCAAGGGTCAGGCTGGCAACTGCCAGCACAATCAAAGCTGAATTTTTCACAGAGGTATCCCTTTAATATTTCAATATTTTTAAACACAGAATGCCCAGGCAGCGACAGCTAGCCGAGAGGCGTTACTGGTTTTCCATAAGTACAAAAGGCAGCAGCCAACCGGAGTTGGTGCCTGTTGAGAGAAGGTTGTAGTCGATGGTCAGGTTTTTATAATTTCTCTAAAAGCCAGGCGAGATTAACACAGAGATTTGCAATTGTGCGTCTGTAAAAGCACTTTTTAGGGGCGTAAATTCACTCGGATTCCATGCGTAATCCTATGATTTATATATGAAAAAATCTATTGAGTACAATTGCGGCGCGCTGTGCGTGAGGCTATTTTATTGCTGGCGCTGGCCCGGTTTTCACAGCTGAGCTCGGGCACAAAAAATAACCACCTAAAGAATAACAGCCAGCAAAAGAACATCAGTCACCAACAAAGAGTTGCGCAGCGTTTTAGTGGTGAGCCTTAGCTAAACGCAAAATGCAGCGCTATACCCGCAAATACAGATGCGCCCACCCAGTTGTTGTTGAGGAAGGCCTGAAAGCAGGCCTGGCGCGCGCGAAAACGAATCAGCCACTGCTGATAGGCAAACAGGCCGGCCACAGGGATCAG
The DNA here is from genome assembly GCA_966248255.1 of uncultured Cellvibrio sp. Classification (GTDB taxonomy): domain Bacteria; phylum Pseudomonadota; class Gammaproteobacteria; order Pseudomonadales; family Cellvibrionaceae; genus Cellvibrio. Next base: position 5,468 of record CBIMZH010000089.1, on the reverse strand, counting down.
GCTCGCCCAGTAGAAGCCGCCCAGCTCAAAGCGCTCGCCAATAATGTAGAGGCTATAGAGCGTCAACCCCTGTAACAGCCCGGTTATCAACCTGTCCTGCTCGCCAAAAAGTATCGCCGTAGATTTAACCCCAATCTTGATATCGTCGTCGCGATCGACCATGGCGTAGAAGGTGTCATAGGCCACTGTCCACAACAGGTTGGCAATATAGACCAGCCAGATGCTATCCGGCAGGCTGTTGGTTTCGGCGGCGTAGGCCATGGGGATACCCCAGGCAAAGGCGGCGCCCAGCACCAGCTGCGGCAGATGGGTGTAGCGCTTCATAAAGGGGTAGCAGAAGGCCAACAGCAAGCCGCCGACAGACAATTGAATGGTGAGCGGATTGGTGAGCAGCACCAGGCCAAAAGCGACCAGGCAGAGGCAGATAAACAGGCCAATTGCCTCGCGCGGCGAGACCTCACCTGTGGCCAGGGGGCGATCCTGAGTGCGTTTGACTTGGCCATCCACCTTGCGGTCGGCAAAGTCGTTAATTACACAGCCCGCCGAGCGCATCACCAGTACGCCGAGTACAAAAATCAGCAGGTTTTTAAGGCTGGGCAGGCCCTTGGCGGCCAGCCACAGGCTCCACAGGGTTGGCCAGAGCAGCAGCAGGCTGCCGATGGGCTTGTGCATGCGCGTCAGTCGCCAGTAGAGCGGCGCCTTGTGTTTGATCAGCGGCCAGAGGCCAGAGGTTTGCAAACGGGCGCTAGCCGCGCGAGTGCGCCGCGGCTTGGTCACTGCCACTGCTGCTGGCGCGCTGCTCGCGGCAGGTGCCTGGGATGCGGTTATCACCTGGGCATCTGGCGACAGAGGTATTGGCTGGGTTGCTGGTGGCTGAGTGCTCTGGGCTTTGCTCTTGCTGGCTGGCTTTTTGGCAGCGGGTGGTTTAGCTGCAGGTTTACTGGCGGCGGCTTTTTTAACCTGGGTTTTAGCTGTATCCGCGCTGGCGGGGCTTTTGCCCGCGGGCTTTTTAGCTGCCGCTTTGGCTGGCGGGTTTTTGGTTTCTCCAGCTTTGGTTTTGGCTGCGCCAGCTTTTGGACTGGCAGGCGCTGATTTGGCCTTGCCTTGGGTCGGCTTGGCCTGGGTTTTGGCGGGCTGCTGGTCCTCAGCTTGCCTGTTTTTGGGCTGCTTGTCCTCGGGGCTCATGAGGCTGGTATTCCTAAAAAGTTTGGCGAAGGTTAGGGCTTGGCTGGTGACTTACAGGGCGGTCTTTGGTGCAGATACTGGGCGAAGTCGGGCAAAAACACCTCGCTGACCAGTAGCGGCTTGCCGTAAAGATGAAAGATGGAGCGTCGCCCCCAGAGATTTTGCCCAGCTGCTTGCAGATGTTGGCTGATTTGCGCAGGTAGATCGCCAGGTGCCAGGAGCGCAACTTCCATAGGGCTGCGCGCCAGCTGTGGCTGGCGAAACAAATAGGCGCCCAGCGGGCTGGTGTCCTGTTTGCGCAAATGGCGCAGCGGGCCTACCAGGCTGGTGGCGGGTAGCAGGCTGCGTGCATAAACCCAGTCCTGGCCACAGCCCTGGAGAATAACTTCGCGCACCAGGGTGAGGCTGGGCCGCTGTAAGCCCAGGGCGCGCAGCTCCAGTGCGTTGGGGATTGCCCAGGCTTGGCGCAGGATACACACCTTGAGATCGCCCTGACTTAAACGCATTAACTGGGCGGTAAGCGAGCCGCGGTCGCCGAGCCAGGCGCGCAGCGCGGGGCTGCAGCCGCTCGGTAATTGAGCCAAAGGGCGCCAGCGCGGCCTGCGCACAGGGCGCGCCTGGGTGGTAGATAAGAGCAGTGACTGGCGCAAAGCTTGGGACAAACGCCCCCCCCTGAAACCGGTAAAAAAGCCGATAAAAAGACAAAGAGTAAACAGAAAATCGGCGCGAGTTTAGCAGCTTGGCCAGAAAAATACGCACAAGCGCCGCCGAGGCGTTAAACTCGCGCCTGCAACATCAACCTGACTTTGGAGTCTCTATGCACAAGACTGATCTGGTGGTCGCACTGGCCAACAAAGAACAACTCAGCGCTAACAAAGCTGATCTGGTAGTTTCTGCTTTCGTTGAGCAGATCACCAATGCCCTGAGCCGCGGCGAAACTGTATCCCTGCTCGGTTTCGGCTCATTCAACGTGAGCGAGCGCGCAGCGCGCACTGGCCGCAACCCGCAAACCGGTGCGGAGATCCAAATCGCCGCCAGCAAAGCGGTAACCTTTAAAGCCGGTAAAGCCCTGAAAGACGCCGTTAACGCCTAAGTCAGGATTAAAGCCGCACAACGATAAAACGAGGCGCCCCATGTCCCTAACCCATAAAATATTGTTCGCCATGCTTTTCGGCCTGGGAGTGGGGGTTGCACTCAATGTCGCCATAGGCCCGGAGCCAGCCGCGGGCGGCCTGGGCCAATGGCTGCAGGTGTTCCTGATCAATGGCCTGCTCGATACCGGCGGCCAGATATTTATTGCCTCGCTCAAGCTGCTGGTCGTGCCCATGGTGTTTGTCTCCCTGGTGTGCGGCGCCGCCTCCCTCGGCGGCCACAGCCGCATGGGCATAATGGCGGGCAAGACGCTGGCGCTCTATGTAATTACGACAGCCATCGCCATAGCCCTGGCGATGCTGGTGGCCAACCTGATTCACCCGGGTGAGGGCATAGATCTGGGTGCTGCCAAAAGCTATGACGCCCCCCCTGCCCCCTCGCTGAAAGACACCCTGATAGGCATTTTCCCTACCAACCCGGTTAAGGCGATGGCCGAGGGCAATATGCTCCAGGTGATAGTTTTCGCGCTGCTGTTCGGCACAGCTCTGGCGCGCACTGGCGGCGAGATTAGTCGGAACCTGCGCAATTTTTTTGAACACCTGAATGAGGTGATCCTCAAGATGGTGATGATGCTGATGCAGCTGGCGCCCTACGGTGTTTTTTGTCTGCTGGCCAAGCTCTTCTCCGCCCTGGGTTACGCGGCTATCTTCCAGCTGGGCGAGTATTTCTTTACCGTATTGTTTGTCTTGCTGTTGCATGCCTTTGGCGTTTACGGCTTGATTTTAAAAAGCCTTACCGGGCTGTCACCGCAAATATTCTTCCGCAAAATGTGGAAGGTGGCGGTGTTTGGTTTTAGCACCTCCTCCAGCAATGCCACCCTGCCCATCAACCTGCGCACGGTCGAACACGACCTGGGGGTGCACAACCAGATTGCCTCTTTTTCCATTCCTCTGGGTGCCACCATCAATATGGATGGCACCGCCATAATGCAGGGTGTGGCGACTGTGTTTATCGCTGAAGCTTTTGGTGTGGATATAGGTTTAAGCGGCTATCTGCTGGTGATACTCACCGCAACTCTCGCTTCAGTAGGCACCGCCGGTGTGCCGGGCGTTGGCCTGGTGACCCTGGCCATGGTGTTGCAGCAGGTCAACCTGCCGGTGGAGGGGATAGCCCTGATAATCGGGGTGGATCGGCTGCTGGATATGGTGCGCACCTCGGTCAACCTGACCGGCGATGCCATGGTGGCGGTGATTGTCGCCAAAAGTGAAGGCAAGCTGGATAGCGAGATCTACCACAACCCCAGCCTAAACGCCGAGACAGATCCGGTTAACTGAAATCGCCGTCACGGGTCGGTGACGGCTAGTGGCGGGTAACGCCCATAGGATTAAAATCCACATCTATCGCCAGGTCCTCCACCAGGCAGGGCCAGCGGTCTATCTCATGCTGCCAGTCATCGTTTTGATGGCGCTGGATATAGCGGCGCACATTGTCGCCATCCAGGCTGTGCTCGCTGAGCAGTAATTCCGCCGAAAACAGCACCGCCTGGTCCAGCTCGTTGGCAAAAGGCTCGCCAATCAATTCATGGGCAATCAAGTTGGCCAGGGTCATATCCATAGGTGCCAGGGGAATGCCGCTCTGCGCCATAAAGCGATCGTTGACCTCTTCCAGTAAGCGGTGGGCCAGATAGGCTTCATCCAGCAGTGCCTGCAGCTGGCTGTGTTCGTCCACCAGCGACGGTGGTGAGAGAAAGTAATCGCTGGCAATTTTTAGCAGTGGCTCCACATCCTCATAAATGCCCGCCTCTTTGGCCATGGTACTTATGGCCTCGATAAAATCGGGAACATGGCGAATGTAGCGCATCACAAAATCGGCCAGGCGCGCGGCGGCTTCATCGTCGGGCAGCTTGATTGCCGCGTGCAAATGCGCCTTGCGACACTCGAGGAAGCGTACCAAACGTCCGCTGGCGGAATCCTCGGTTTGCGCCTGCTGGATAAGGTTGCGAATCGGGTTGAGGTTGTGGCTCAAGGTGTATCTCGACAGGTTGTTATGCTTAATCACAATTGGCCTACCTTGATGGGTGACTACGCCGGGCAGCTGAATTTGCTTGTTGAGGTGCAAATTCGGCTGCCAACTCCGTCTTTAACCCTAATCCATGGGTGAGTGATTGCAAGCCTGGGCTAATACCGACTTTTTATAAAAATGTAACAAACCCAAATTCGCCTCCATGTGAATCAACCCGCCATGGGCGCAGAAACTGGTGCCAGCTTAAAAGGCACCGGACAGCTTGATGCGCAGGCTGTTGTTGATATCGCCGCCAAAGTACTGCTGGAACTGTAGGCTGAGGTCCAATGGCCCCAGGGTGCGGCCCACGCCCAGAACGCCGTAAACACCACCGTCAATGTCTATATCTTCGCTGTAGCAGTTGCTGCAGTCGCTGATACTGCGCTCAGAGGCGAGCATCACACTGGCGCCGCCGCGCACTACGACAAAGCTGAGGTTGTCGCTGCCAAAGCGGTATTTGGGGCCAAATTCGGCGAAAAGACTAAAGCCGCTGGCGTCAGATTCTTCGTAATTGCGGTCGCCCCAATAGTCGCGCACATACTGCACAAACTCCTGATTGTCGTTGTACAGGATGACGTTGGCACCCAAGGAGATAGTCATTTCCGAGCTGTTGGTGAAGTATTCAGCGGCACCGCCTATGGCAACCGCGGTGGGGTCTATACCCTGGCTGGCGGCCGCCTCTTTATCCAGATTGACCTGCTCCACATGACCCGACCAGCTCCAGCCGCCGCGGCTGGCGGGCTGATTTTGGTGTTGGGCCTGGGCGAGCGGATTGAGGCAGAGGCCGAGAGCAAATAGAGCGGCGACGTTGGGCAAAGTGCGCATAGCGGTTCCCTGTTAGATAAAGAGTTAAATGATCTGATAACGCGTGTAATTCGCAAATTTTTAGCCGCGCGGACTGTATCGGGACTGAACAATCGCCGCCATAGCTGAGTTTGCCGTGAATTACGCCAGCCAAGTCTATATAATTCGCGCATTCTTTCCGTAGTGATTATGAGTCTTCACCTATGTCCGATCGTATTGCCCAGGTCACGCGCAACACCCTGGAAACCAAAATCAGTGTCAGCCTCAACCTGGACGGCAGTGGCAAAGGCGTGTTTAACACCGGCGTGCCCTTCCTCGACCACATG
>CBIMZH010000088.1:0-8441 GCA_966248255.1 uncultured Cellvibrio sp. | reverse complement strand
GTCCCACATATCAAAAATGTTCTCTTCGGCGATACCAAAGCCAGTCACCAGCTTGCGGTTGGTAGAAACCGCCACAAAGTGCTTGGCGATTGCCGCCTTGTCGCCCGCCGCCGCCATAAACCAGGCTTCCGCTGTGCGCGCGTTGGTCATGGTTTCCTGGGTGGTAAACGTTTTGGAGGAGATTACAAACAGCGTGGTTTCGGGGCTGATTTTGGCCAGGGTTTCAGCAATTTGCACACCGTCAATATTGGACACATAGTGCATGGTCAGGCGCTTGTCGCTATAGGCATTCAGCGCTTCAGTGACCATCAGTGGGCCCAGATTGGAACCACCAATACCAATGCTGACAACGTCAGTAATGGATTTACCGGTAAAACCCTTCCACTCGCCGGAGCGAACCCTGTCGGCCAGTTTGCGCATGCGATCCAATTCCGCCTGTACGGCGGGGCGAGCATCTTCGCCATCGATCATAATTGGCTTGTCAGAGCGATCGCGCAGGGCGACGTGCATTACCGCGCGATCTTCGGTGGCATTAATGTGCTCACCGGCAAACATCTTGCCGCGCCACTGCTCAACGCCCGAGTCTTCCGCCAGCGCCAACAGCAGCGATTTGGTTTCGTCGGTGATCAGGTTTTTGGACACGTCCAGCAACATGGCTGGCAGGTTGATAGAAAACTTGGAGAAACGTTGATCGTCAGCTGCGAACAGCTCTTTCAGGTGTTTGCCCTTCATTTGCTCTGCATGGGCTTGCAGGGCTTTCCAGGAGGACAAATCGGTAGGACGAGTAACTGAGTTGGTCATTTACTGCTCCGCAACAAGGATAGGGACATTTTGCCTGGACAGGTGGTTAACGCCTGTGGCCACAGTTCAGGCGCCGGATTGGGCACCATAGTCTTGGTCGTTGTCTGGTATAAATCTGCCGGGGTGATCCCCTATGTCATTGTATTAGGCCACTGCTACCAATTGCAGAATACTGAGAACAATTGAGATGCCATCCTAAGGACTGCGCAAGAGTAGTTAAACCATCCTAGCAATAAACAAACTTAGGTAATTTAACTTTAAAAAGTCGCGCGTGAGTCGGGCCAATTGAGCGGGAAAATTGCAGTGAAAAAGAATCACCTTGCAGACAACTTCCCCTCAAATCTCCTTGAAGCAGGGCACAAAAAGGCCGCTATCATAGGCAGATGGGTATAGAGTGTCAATTCAAGTAGCGGCGAACAAAGCTTGCGGCTCTCCAGAAAAAATCGTGGCAAAAACTGAATTGACTGAGTCAAACTGGTTATAAATTTGAATTCTCTCAGCTATAGGTTCAACTATCCGCTCAAGCGTCAGGTTAATGTCGGCCAGCCCGGCTGCTCAAGAATCAATCGAGCCGAGCAGCATCAGGATTCTTTAGTATAAAAAATGAAATCTATGAACAAATCACACCCGATTCAAACTGGCACTATCGAAGGTTTTTTTGGCAAATCTTGGTCCTGGGAAAATCGCCAGCACCACCTGCACTTCCTCAACCAATACCATTTTGACTTTTATATTTACGCGCCCAAAAGCGACCCTCACCTGCGTCGACTCTGGCAACAAGATTGGTCCGCTGCGGACAAACGGGAACTGCAAACACTGCGCGAGCAAAGCCACCAGCTCGACTTGAATTTTGGCATTGGCCTGAGCCCCCTGGAGCTTTATCTAAGCCCCAAAAACCAACAGCGCGCACAACTTGAACGGCGTATTGCCCAGCTGAATGAATTGCAGGCAGATATCCTCTGTATTTTATTTGACGATATGCGCGGAGACCTGCCCGACTTGGCACAACGACAAATTGAGCTATGTCACGCAGCGGCCGAAGCCAGCAATGCCAAGCAGATCATTTTTTGCCCTAGCTACTACAGTTTTGATCCCGTATTAGAAAAAGTATTTGGTCAAATGCCTGAGGCCTATTGGGAGACTCTAGGTAAAGCATTGGATCCGCATATTCAAGTTTTCTGGACAGGTGAAAAAGTCTGCTCACCAGGTTACTCACGCAGCCATCTACTTGAAGTAGGCGAGCTGTTACAGCGAAAACCCTTTCTGTGGGATAACTATCCAGTGAACGATGGCGCAGTTAAATCAAACCTTCTACACCTGCGCGCCCTGCCCGCCTCACACAATCAGATAAGTGATTTGATAGACGGCCACGCGTTAAATCCCATGAACCAGGCACTACTGTCACAGGCGGCTGTCGCCAGCCTGGATTTAGCCTATCAACTGGGCAGCAGTTATATTCCCGCAAGCGAGCAACTTGAATTATTGGCGAATATTTTCGGAAAGGATTTAGCACAAGCGCTCTATCAAGACTTGGCATGTTTTCAGGATCAAGGCTTAAAGCTGTTAACAGAAGGCACTAAAAAACAGCTAATTGAGAAATACCAACGCTTTAACCAACCTGCAGCTCAGGAAGTTGTCGATTGGCTTAACGGTGGTTACACCTTCGACCCCGCCTGCCTAACCGACTAAGCGCAAAAGCGGGCCTGCAACCAGGTGGAGATTGCCTCCACCTGCTGGACACAGAGCGTATGCTCCATAGCGAAACTTTGATATTCCACGCTATAACCTTTTTGCTTTAACAGGCTATAGGCTCGCTGCCCCAGGAGTTCGCTCACCACCCCGTCCTGACAGCCATGCTGAATTAGGATCGGCAGCGCCAAATTAGCAGTTGCAAAGGTTTGCGTTTCTGCTGCCGCCAAATAGCTGGATAACACCAACAAGCCGCCAAGCGGCTGCGCAAAACTCAAGGCAGCCTCATATGCCACAGCTCCACCCTGCGAAAACCCGGCAATAATAATTCGCTCCGCCGGAATGCCTTGGGCAATTTCCCTGGCAATCAATTGGTGAACATAGCTGGCGCTCTGCCTAAGTTGCAGCTCATCTACCTGACGCTCAAGATTCATAGCCAGAATGTCGTACCAGGCAGGCATTAGATAACCGCCATTAATGGTGACAGGCATCACCGGAGCATTAGGAAAAATAAAACGCACCGCCAGAGAATCTGGTAAGGCTAACTCTGGCAGTAAAGGTACAAAGTCCTCGCCATCCGCACCCAGACCATGCAGCCAGATCACCGCCCACTGCATTGGCGACAGGCCAACTTCCCGTTCAATAACTGGAGGAAAAACCATAGAAACCCTGACTACAAATTAAACAACAAAAAATGAATTTAACTATATCCAACAGAAAAGCTTGCCAACTGGTGCACTGCTGGCCTATAGATGAAGAGAACGACCAATGTCTGTTTTAGCTATGCATTCAGTTTGCTGAATCTAAGGATTGCCATGAAAGATCTGCCCTACAGAATACTGCAAGAGTCTGCCGAAGGATATAAAACCGTTGATGCGGTTATCTCGCCAACCAATCGATTGAATATTCTCTCCAAATCAGAAGTTTCCAAACTTCTCGATGCCAGCCAAAGTGGCTTGTATAAATTATTCCGCAATTGCGCCCTGGCGGTACTTAACACAGGTAATGATATAGACGACGGTAAGGAGCTATTAGAGCGCTACAAGGATTTTGACATCAGCATCGTGCAACAGGAGCGAGGCATTAAGCTCTCGGTCAAAGGCGCCCCCGCAGAGGCCTTTGTTGACGGAAAAATGATTCACGGTATTAGCGACCATTTGTTTACCGTATTGCGCGATGTCATTTTTGCCAATGACGAAATCAAAGACAGCCCCAGATTTAACCTGGAGCACCCGGAAAGTGTTACCGACGCCGTGTTCCACATGCTGCGCAATGCCAATTTATTGCGCGCAGGCCTGGACCCCAACCTGGTGGTCTGCTGGGGCGGTCACTCTATAAGCCGGGTGGAGTACGACTACACCAAAGAGGTGGGCTACGAGCTGGGCTTGCGCGCGCTGGATATTTGCACCGGCTGCGGCCCTGGCGCCATGAAGGGACCAATGAAAGGCGCCGCTATTGGCCACGCCAAACAGCGCATTACCCGCGGGCGCTATATCGGTATCACCGAGCCAGGCATTATTGCTGCCGAGGCGCCAAATCCCATCGTTAATCAGCTAGTGATCATGCCCGATATCGAAAAACGCCTGGAGGCATTTGTGCGCTTAGGCCACGGCATTATCGTTTTCCCCGGCGGCGCCGGCACCACCGAGGAAATTCTCTATATTCTCGGCATTCTTTTGCACCCGGACAACAAACGCATCCCCTTCCCGCTGATTTTCACCGGCCCCAAAAGCTCCGCTGAATACTTCGAGCGGGTCGATCAATTTATTGCCGACACCCTTGGCCCAGAAGCCCAGGCACATTACAAAATCATTATCGACAACCCGGAAGCGGTTGCCGCCGAAATGAAAAATGGCATCCAGGCGGTGCGTGAATTCCGCAAACAGAACGACGATGCCTATTACTTTAACTGGCTGCTTAAAATCAGCCCCGAACTGCAAAGCCCGTTTATTCCAACCCACGCCAATATGCGCAATCTGGAGCTTCACAAAAACCAGCCGGTAGATCAGCTGGCCGCCAATTTGCGTCGCGCCTTTTCCGGGATAGTGGCGGGCAATGTTAAAGAGGATGGTATTCGTGCCATTGAGGAAAACGGCCATTTCGAACTGCACGGCGACAATGAAATCATGCACCCGGTAGACGAGCTACTTGACTCCTTTGCCCGCCAAAGCCGCATGAAGTTGCCAGGAAGAACCTATATCCCCTGCTATAAGGTGATTAAATAGCCGCTGCTTGCTGCATTTAGTTATTGCCTGTAGTCAATTTCCTACAAAACTTGCCGAATATGGCGACTAGTTCCGCTAGTCGCCAAAGGCCATAATGGCTTCATCAAGGAAGTAGACAATGATGTGCGTTGGCCAGGCAAGGTCAAAGGAAGCGCCCCACCTATTGGAAGCGATGTCAGGAGACATCAAGGGATTGCACTAGCGCAGGATAAGGCGGTCAGGGAGAACCAAAGGAGCTGGTCGCAAATTGACTACTTCGACTAAGGATAGAATCAAAACGGGGCCGCTTATGCGGCCCCAGTTCATTTTGGTATGTCAAATAACTACCGAGCCCTATGAATAAGTAAAGCCTGCAAAACTTCGCTCAATCATCATAGACAAATTAGAACTTACTCTTGAGACTTATCCCAGTCAGGTTCAGTGGGCGCCACGCCAGCCTGCTTCTCGTCGCGCTTTTGTTGACGGCGACGTTGAAAAAAATAACTCAACTGATGTTGGCAGCGCTCAGCTAAAACTCCCCCTTCAAACTCGACACGGTGGTTAAAATAGCTGGCATCCAATAGCCTGGCCTGACTTACTACCACCCCAGCTTTGGGTTCATTGGTACCAAATACCAGGCGCCCGATTCGGGCGTGCACCAAAGCGCCCACGCACATAGTGCAGGGCTCCAGGGTGACATACAGGGTCGCCCCCACTAAGCGATAATTTTGCGCCTTTTCTGCAGCCTGCCTGAGCGCGACCACTTCAGCATGAGCTGTGGGATCATGACTGGTAATGGGCTGATTCCAGCCCTCACCAAGAATTTGCTCATCCTTAACGATTACTGCCCCCACGGGCACCTCACCCAGAGCCTCGCCCTGAGCTGCAAGCTTAATAGCGTAATGCATCCAGCGCGCATCAAGGACATCCTGTTGCTGCGCCGCCTGTAACTCAACCTGATTCAATCGGAAACAACTCCCGCACTAAAAATTAATCGACCTAAATTTTTGGCATTGCGAAACGCAATTGCTCGGCAGGCGCCAGATACTGAACAAGCTCATCTGCCGCGAGCGACTTAATAAATCTGAACCTGGGAATCGCTTCGCCAGCCAATTCCACCGACTCAATAAACATATCCAGGGGCCTAACCCACCAAGAATAGTCGCCGTACAAACAGCGATAGACCACCATGGACTCACGGGTCTCGCTGTGACAGGCTACTTCAAACACAAAATAATCATTGCCTTTATAGTGACGATACAAACCTGGTTTTACATTCATACCTTGACCTAAATTACCGATTCCTGTTTAAGACGAGCCAAATCTGCATCGCTTAGCTGCAATATGCCTTGCAACACCTCACTGGTGTGCTCACCCACATTACCACCCGGCCAATCGGTGCGCCCCGGTGTTTGCGATAGTTTGGGGGCAATCGCCGGAATACTTAAGGGTTTGCCATTGATCTCTACCCGCTCAAATAATCCGCGCGCATTAAAATGCGGGTCGGCAAACATATCTGCGACATTGTAAATCGGCCCGCTGGGCACCCGCGCCCGCTCTAGGATGGCGAGAATATCTTCGGCATTTTGGCTCATACACCAGGCGGCCAGTGCATTGTCAATTTCCTGCTCGTGCACAACCCGACCGGCGTTGTTGGCCATACGCGGATCTGTGGCCATCTCCGGATGGCCAGCCGCCTGCATCAAGCGCTGAAAAATTGAATCGCCATTACCGCCAATAACAACATACTTGCCATTTTTACAGCGGTAAGTATTGGTCGGCACTATGCCTGTTACAGTGGTTCCCGATGGCTCGCGAATAACGCCAGCACCAGAAAATTCCGGCACCACAGCCTCCATTAAATTAAACATAGATTCATACAGGGCCACATCAACCACCTGCCCTTCGCCGGCATCATCGCGCTCGCGCGCCAACAGTGCCATAACTATGCCCAGGGCCGCATGTATAGCCGCAATAGTGTCGCCAATACTTAAATTAGGGCGCACCGGCGCCTGGCCCGGAAATCCATTCACATAGCGAAACCCGCTCATGCCTTCACAAACAGAGGCAAACCCCGGTTTGTCCGCATAGGGACCTGTCTGACCATAACCCGATATACGCGCATAGACCAATTGCGGATTAGTCGGCCTAATCACTTCAGGCCCTAAACCCCAGGCCTCCATAACCCCCGGGCGAAAGTTTTCTATTAGCACATCGGCGCTATCAATTAACCGCCGCGCAATCGCCTGGCCCTCTGGCTTTTTTAAATCCAGAGTCACACTTTTTTTGTTGCGACCTATGCTGCGCCACCAAAATGAGGTGCCATCATCAAGCAGGCGCCAGCCACGAATGGGGTCCCCCTCTGGCGGCTCAATTTTAATTACTTCCGCACCAAAATAAGCGAGCATACAACCGGTAAAAGGCCCAGCGATGAGCTGGCCCATTTCAATAACTCGTATGCCATCCAAAGGTCGACGGGCAGATTTAGTCATGAGCAACTTCCAAAATAATTTTTCCTATGTGTCTACCAGATTCCATAAGCTGGTGCGCCTCGTCCACCCGCGCGAGTGGAAAGCTGGCAAAAATCTGCGGCTGGATTTTTCGCTGTTCGATAAGCGGCCACACTTGCGTCAACAACGCCCCGGCAATAAGTGCCTTCTGCTCAGTTGACTGGGCGCGCAGGGTTGAACCGGTTAAGGTGAGGCGCTTTAACATCAGCGGCATTAAATCCACATTAATTCGACTGCCTTGTAAAAAAGCGATATTAACGATTCGCCCCTCTTTGGCAGCAGCGGCAAGATTAGCTTGCACATAGTCCCCGCCTACCATATCGAGAATTACGTCCGCACCTCGCCCTTGAGTTTTTGCTTTTATCTCGGCGACAAAATCCAACTCGCGATAATTAATTGCCTGGGCGCCCAATCGCTCGCAGGCGCGGCATTTATCCGGCGAACCCGCCGTAGCAAATACCTTAACCCCCAAAGCCAGCGCCATCTGAATGGCCGTTGTACCTATTCCACTACTGCCACCGTGAACCAGCAGCGTTTCTCCCGCGGTTAATTTCGCGCGCTGAAACAGGTTGTGCCACACAGTAAAACAGGCCTCGGGCAAGGCTGCCGCCTCAAGCAAGCTAAGCCCTGCAGGAATTGGCAAACACTGAGAGGCTGGCGCCAGCGCAAACTGGGCGTAGCCACCGCCATTAACGAGCGCGCAAACCTTGTCGCCAGCGCGCCAGCCAATCACCTTTGCACCGGTGGCTACAACCTCACCTGCCACTTCCAGGCCCAGTGTGGGTGAAGCATCTGCAGGTGGTGGATACACACCCTGGCGCTGCAAAATATCCGGGCGATTTACACCGGCAGCAGCGACCTTGATCAGCACGTCCTCAGGCCCCGGTTCAGGTATAGCGCAGGGTTCGATACGCAATAAATCTGCTCCTCCAGGGGCATCAACGCTGACGCGTTCCATCAACACAATCAGGGCTCCAAACGCTCTATCTGCCAGCTGCCGTCAGCTGCGAGACGATATTGAAATCTATCGTGCAATCGATGCTGCCCACCCTGCCAAAACTCAATCAGGTGCGGCCTCACCCTGTATCCACCCCAAAAATCCGGCAAAGGGATATCGCCCTGGGCAAACTTGCGTTTCATGGCTTCAAACTGCTGCATAAGCAGGGCTCTGGAGCTGATCGGACGGCTTTGGTGGGATGCCCAGGCGCCCAACTGGCTCTCTCTCGGGCGAGAAACA
>CBIMZH010000087.1:0-8494 GCA_966248255.1 uncultured Cellvibrio sp. | reverse complement strand
CCTGCAGCACCACGGCGATGATCACGGCACCAGCAATGTCCGCACCGCCGCAGAGGGCAGCTCATTGGAAACCCTGCGCCATATGGTCGCCTCGGGTTTGGGCCTAACCATTCTGCCGCTCAGCGCCGCCCATAGTTCGCTCTACAGCTCTGGCGTGCTGGTTACCCGCCCATTTGCCTCGCCCTCACCCAGCCGCACAGTCGCACTGGCCTGGCGCGCCAGCTTCCCCCGCCACAAGGCGATAGATGCGCTGCGCAAAGCCATTCAAATGGCGCGCGCTGAGTAAACTCCCGCCCGATGACCTCAGGTCAGTCTGCGCAAACACTGGATCAGATACCCGTCGGCGCCCTCAAGGGCGTTGGCGCCAGTTTGGCTGCCAAGTTAAATAAAATTGGCCTGTTTAGCCTGCAGGATCTGCTTTTACATCTGCCGCTGCGCTATCTGGATCGCACCCGTGTCACCCCCATTGGCAGCCTTCAGCCCCATGTAAACGCGGTGATTGAGGGTGAGGTGCGCCTCGCCGACATAGTTTTTGGCAAGCGGCGCAGCCTAGTGTGTCGCATCCAGGATGGCACCGGCAGCATCAGCCTGCGCTTTTACCACTTTAACTCTGCACAAAAAAATCGCCTCACCCAGGGCACGCGTTTGCGCGTGTTTGGTGAAACCCGCCGCGGCGCTTCGGGGTTGGAGATGTATCACCCGGAATACGAGCTGCTCGACCAGGCTTCGCCGCTGCCGCTGGAACAGACACTCACCCCCATTTACCCAGCCACCGAGGGCCTAACCCAGCCGCGCCTGCGCAGCCTCGCCGCCCAGGCACTCACCTGGCTGGCGACCCATCCCCTGCGCGAACTCTTGCCTGAGTCGGTGCGCCAGCGGCTCAAGCAATGCTCGCTGGCGGATGCTCTGCGCTATCTCCACCAGCCACCGGTGGGCGCAGATTTGCATCAGCTGCTGGAAGGCGAGCACCCGTTTCAGCAGCGGCTGGCGTTTGAAGAACTTCTGGCCCATCACCTGAGCCTGTTGCTGTTGCGCCAGGCGACTCAGGCTGAGGGTGCGCCCAGGCTTAAGCTTACCCCGGCGCTGGAGAGCGGGTTTCGCAAGGGGTTGGGGTTTAACCTGACCCGCGCCCAGGAGCGGGTGCTTGCGGAAATTTACGAAGATCTGGCCAAGCCCCTGCCCATGCTGCGCCTGGTACAGGGCGATGTAGGGTCTGGTAAAACGGTAGTGGCGGCGCTGGCTGCCCTGGCCGCTGTCGCCAGTGGCAAGCAGGCGGCGATTATGGCGCCGACGGAAATACTCGCGGAGCAGCACCGCATTAACCTGGGCAAATGGCTGGAGCCCCTGGGTGTTCAGCTGGGCTGGTTGACCGGCAGGCTTAAAGCAAGTGAAAGGCGCACACAGCTGGAGGCGATCGCTAATGGCCAGGCACATCTGGTGGTAGGTACCCACGCGCTGTTTCAGGAGTCAGTAAGCTTTGCCAATCTGGGCCTGATTGTTATAGATGAGCAGCACAGGTTTGGTGTGCATCAGCGCCTGTCGCTGTCGGATAAGGGGATGAATGGCGGTGAGCATCAGGGGGTACTGCGCCCCCATCAGCTGATTATGACTGCCACGCCCATCCCCCGTACTCTGGCTATGAGTGCCTATGCCGACCTTGACTGCTCGGTAATTGACGAGCTGCCCCCTGGGCGCACGCCTATTACCACTGTGGTGATTTCCGACCAGCGCCGCCCCGAGGTGATAGAGCGGGTGCGCCTGGCCTGTGAACAGGGGCGTCAGGCCTATTGGGTGTGTACTCTGATTGAAGAGTCCGAAGCCCTGGAGGCCCAGGCGGCAGAGGCTACTGCTGAAGCTCTGGCAATGGCCTTGCCGCAGCTGCGTATAGGGTTAATTCACGGGCGTTTAAAACCGCTTCAGAAAGAGTCGATTATGGTCGCCTTTAAAACGGGTGAACTGGATTTGCTGGTGGCCACTACCGTGATTGAAGTGGGAGTGGATGTCCCCAATGCCAGCCTGATGATTATTGAAAACCCCGAGCGCTTGGGCCTGGCGCAGCTACACCAGCTGCGCGGCAGGGTCGGGCGAGGTTCTGCCGCCAGCCACTGCGTACTTTTATATGGCTCGCCGCTGTCCAACAACAGCCGCGATCGCCTGAGGGTGATGCGCGAGAGCAGCGACGGCTTTTATATCGCCGAGCAGGATTTATTGCTGCGCGGTCCAGGCGAAGTTTTGGGTACCCGTCAGACGGGTGAAATGCAGTTCCGTATTGCCGACCTCCAGCGCGACGCGCATTTATTGCCTCAGGTCAAACAGGCGGCGCTTTTATTGGTAGATGATTACCCTGAGGTTTCCACCCAAATTGTTAATCGCTGGCTGGGACAAAATCAGCGCTATTTGCAGGTTTAACCGGGTTTAACTAGAACTACCGCAAAATTTAGGCGGATTTCTTCACAGTTTGCTCGACCATTAACCGGCGCTATAAGGAATATCATCTAAGCTAGTAAAGCGGGTGTTTGCGCGACCCCATCTCCCGCTATCTAGTGCTATAAGCCTGTCAGGTTCGTCTGTTACACTGCCGCGCAGGTAACATGATGTTTTTTAACCCAGAGATCCAAGAAGGAGTAGGCCGTGCCAGTACCTAGTAGTGTTCAATCACTTCTGAGTAAGCAGAATGCCCAATACCAGGTGTCTGACTTACCCTGGGACGAGAATGAACGAGCTATATGGCATGACCAGCACTTGCGTACTATGAGAGCAGCTAAATCCGTAATCCTGCAAGATGCCAACGGCCGCGTTCAGGTGATTCACGCCGCCGATACCCTGTTGGATCTCAAAGCGGTCAATCGCCATCTGGGGCGCGAGCTGCACGCTGCCAGCCCTCAGGATGTGCACAAATTCTGTCTGTCGCACAATGTCCACTCTATTCCCGCGCTGCCCAAGGTGGCTGGCCTGCTCACTCTGGTGGATAAAAGCCTGGTGGAGCGCAACGAGCTCTGGGCAGATTCAGGCGACGAAAATCAGCTATTGCGTTTTAATCGCGACGAGTTCAAAAAAATCCTCGAAGACGCACAGGTTTGCGAAATCGCCGTACCTCTGGTTCCCCTGGAGCAGGACGACACCAACACCAGCGACTCAGAGCAAATTCTGGGTGCGGTGCGCAACTTCACCCAGCTGCGTATCAAACAGCGCCTTGAAGAAACGCTGGAGTTGCCGCCTCTGTCGGAAACCGCGCAGCGCATTATTAAACTGCGGGTTAACCCCAATGCCGATATCAGTGATCTGGCGCAAATCGTCGAGACAGACCCCAGCCTGGCCGCTCAGGTAGTTAGCTGGGCGGCATCGCCCTATTATTCTGCGCCGGGCAAAATCAAATCGATTCACGATGCCATAGTGCGGGTGTTGGGCTTTGATATGGTGCTCAACCTGGCGCTGGGTTTGTCTTTGGGTAAAAGCCTGAGCATTCCCAAAGAGGGTCCCCACGGTGTGCTGCCCTATTGGCAGCAGTCTGTGTATATGGCGGCCACCATCGAAGGCTTGGTAACGGCCATTCCCCGCGACCATCGCCCCAGTTTTGGCATGGCCTATCTCTGCGGCTTGCTGCACAACTTCGGCTATATGATTCTGGCGGAAGTCTTTCCACCCCATTTCCACGCCTTTTGCCAGCTGGCGGATGCCAATCCCCATGTCAGCCACCAGGCCATTGAGCGCCACCTGCTGGGCATTACCCGCGAGCAGCTGGCGAGTACGCTGATGTCGCTCTGGTCTATGCCAGAGGAAGTGGTGGTAGGTTTACGCCATCAAAACAACCCGCAGTTCCAGGGTGAAAATGCGGTTTATGCCAAGCTGGTATTTGTCGCCCAGCGTCTCCTGCGCCAGCAGGGTATAGGCCGCGGCCCCAAACTGGCGATACCCCAGCAGGTGTTTGAAGACCTGCATCTGGACCCGGAAAAGGCCGAGACCACTGTGGCCAATATTCTCGAGTCCAGCGATGACCTTAAGCATATAGCTCACGAGCTGACCCCCCCTGCCCATTAACCGTCGAGCGACGCACAAACCCCGTAACAGCGGTGTTTGTTTTTTGTACTCCTTAAATATCCGCTAATTACCCAACTCTTATCGTTTCAGGATTTGCTATGAACCCATCCCTTGCAGCCCAGGCGGCCGACATTCTGGTAGACAGACGTATTAGCGGAACCCAGGGGGATCGCCTGCCGGCGGATTGCCGCCCGCTGAACCTTTGCGATTCCCTGCAAATCCAGGATGAAGTCAGCCGCGTTTGGTGCGAGCGTATGGACGATAGTATCGGCGGCTGGAAGGCCTCATTGCCGCCCCAGGATAGGGTGATTCTGGGGCCAATCTACACTCGCACCATAGACTCGGTTGCGCCTGTGTCTATTTGGCCCAAGGGCGACTTGGCGCGTATTGAGCCAGAGCTGGCGTTTTATTTTGGTGTAGATATGCCCGCTCGCGCCCAGCCCTATAGCCCCGAAGAGGTGGATGCCGCAGTGGTGCGCTGCCACATGGCGCTGGAATTGATCCAGGGCCGCTTTAGCGACCCCAGCCAGTGCGAATTTATCGAAAACCTGGCCGATGGCTTGTTCAACCAGGGGCTGTTTATTGGCCCCCAGGTAAATCTTAAAAAGGCCGCTGCGGCCTCGGATATCGCCTTTCGTATTAGCAGTGGCGGCGAAACCCTGCAGGAACACGCCGGCCACCACCCTAACGACAAGCCCATGGCGCCGCTCTATTGGTTGGTCGAATTTTTGCGTGCACGCGGGCAGGGGATAATGGCGGGTCAGGCGGTAATTACCGGTTCCTACGCCGGGGTGCTGGAGGTGCCGCTCAATAAGCCATTGGAGATTCACTATGGCGAGCTGGGGACTTTGGCGGTCACATTTACCCCCAAAGCAATGGCTAGAAGCTGACAGGAGTTTGTTATGAGTCAGGGGCAAAAGCCAGTTTTCAGTTGCGAAATGCCGGTGCGCTGGGGCGATATGGATGCCTTTGGCCACGTCAATAACACCCTCTACTTCCGCTATTTTGAAGAGGCCCGTTTCCAGTGGATGCTGGCCAAGGGCATTCCCACCAAAAGCGATAGCTACCCGGTGGTAGTGACTATTGGCTGCACCTTCTTACGCCCTTTGTTTCACCCGGAAACCATTCGCCTGGATTTGTATGTCTCTGAGCCAGGGCGCTCCAGTTTTATGGTGACTTACAAGCTCTACACCGCCTCCCAACCGGATACGCCTACGGCTGAAGGCTACTCCAAGGTGGTTTGGGTGAGCGCAGAAAACGGTCGCTCTGTGCCACTGCCGCCGGCAGTGCGCGACTGGTTTACCGAAATAGACGCGGACTGAAGCAACAGGCCCCAGGTATAAAAACAAAAAACCGGAGGTGGAAGCCTGCCGGTTTTTGATTATGGCCACCAATTATTGTGATTGGTTATAGTTGTTGTCGCCATTCCCTGGATTACGGCTCCATTCACTCGTCCCTGGCACCCATCCCGGGGTGGTCCATCCCTGATTCAATCCCTGTCCCCTTGCACAGCTAAACTCTGGTCGGCCTAGCCAAATTCGCGTTCGCCGGTCATTGCCTGCCATTCCACCTTGTCGCTAAAGTGCAGCAGCCGCATATTGCCCTGGTGATCTTCCACCAGCGCGGTACAGTTTTCGATCCAGTCACCGCAGTTGGCGTAGCGCAAACCCTTTTCCTCGCGCAGCGCCGGGTAGTGAATATGGCCGCAGACCACACCGTCAAAGCCGCGCCGACTGGCTTCCGCCAGGGCTTCGCGCTCGTAGGTTTCAATCGCCTGTTTGGCGCCTTTGATATTGCTTTTAATCAGCCCGGCCAGGGAAAAGTAGGGGCGGCCCATCCATTTGCGCAGGCGATTGGACCAGCGGTTGATAAACAGCAGCAGCTCATAGCCGTGGTCGCCAATTACCCGAGTCAACCAGGAGTGGTTGATATAGGCATCCATGGCATCGCCGTGCATGACTAGCAGGCGTTTACCGTCAGGGGTGATGTGTTCGCACTCTTCGATAATTTCGATAGGGCCAAAGAGTTCGCCGTGGAAGTGGCGCATGGGCTCATCGTGATTGCCTGGCACATAGATAACGCGGGTGCCCTTGGCGGCAAGCTCATAGAACTTGAGCATCACCTGATAGTGCTTGGCTGGCCAGCAAAAGCGGCGCTTCATCGACCAGAGGTCAATAATATCGCCCACCAGATAGAGGGTTTCGCAGTGCACCTGATCGAGAAACTGCAGCAGGTAATCGACCTTGGCGTCGCGAAAGCCCAAATGTATATCCGATAGCCACAGAGTTTTGGCGCGGATCAAATGGCTGGTGGGGCGGGCTGTCTGGTTCGCCTGGGGTTCGGCTATTAATGCCGGGTTGAGCAGAGGGGCGGCAGTCACTGAAGCCTGGGCGGGTGAATTCATAGTGCTGTTCCGTGGCTGGTTTGCGCAATTTTTGCGCGCATCTGTGACGAAACAGCAACATTTCTATGAAGATTGAGTGACAGCCAGCGGGGGGCAGGGCGGCAGTTATTGATTCGCGGCGGGCTTTTGTTCGTGGACCAGCCAGTCGAGCACGGCGCGGCGGCCTTCAAGCATGTCTTTATAGGTTTGCAGAACTACCGGATTGGGGTTGAGCTGGCGTTCCAGCAGCAGTATGCGCGCTTCCAAAAACTGGATATCGCTGTTTACCTTGGCGGCCACATCGTCGCTGTTGTAGGCCTGATCGCCAATATTGAGGATGGTCATGGGCAAATTCCTTGCGTCTGTTTGTAAGCTGCCCACAAAGGTCATATTGCGAGCTGGCGCGCAGTATCACTTATCCGGTGGCTGGCGACCAGTGGCAAAAGGCCCAAGGCTGTGTGCGATATAGCTTACAAACCGCTTTATTCGGCTTGGCGGCGCGCCAGGCTCAGGGTAAACAGCAGCGTCGCGGCCAAGACTATGGATGGCCCCGCCGGGCTGTCCCAATAGTAGGAGGCGCCCAAGCCGAGGACGACGGCGAGCGCGCCCAGCAGGCTGGCCACCAGCGCCATGGCTTCGGGGCTGTGAGTTAAGCGGCGACTGGCGGCAGCGGGGATAATCAAGAGCGCGGTAATCAGCAGTACGCCCACAACTTTCATCGCAATCGCTATCACCAGTGCCATCAGCAGCATCAGGCTGGTGCGCACCGCTGTAACTGGCACACCTTCAATACGCGCCAGATCTTCGTGCACACTCATTGCCAGCAAGGGCCGCCACAGCCAGGCGAGCAGGCCCAGCACCAGCAGGCTGACCAGCCAGACGCTGATTACCTCGCGGCCGCTGACAGCGAGAATATCGCCAAATAAATAAGCCATAAGGTCGATACGGCTATCGCTAAACAGGCTGACACAGACCAGACCCAGGGCGAGGGTGGAGTGAGAGAGTATGCCCAGCAGTGTATCTGTGGCTAAAAAGCGGTTGTGCTGCAGGGCCACCAGCACCAACGCCAGCGACAGGCAGCCGAGGGCTACGGCCAGGTTGAGGTTGATCTGCAGTAACAGGCCGAGGGTGATACCCAGGAGTGCCGAGTGGGCCAGGGTATCGCCAAAATAGGCCATGCGCCGCCAGACGGCAAAACAACCCAGGGGGCCGGCAACACAGGCAACGCCTAAACCGGCCAGCAGTGCGTAAAGTAAAAAATCAGGCATGGTGTTAATTGGTCGCTCAGTGGTTGCAGTTGGGGCCGTGGCGGTGGATAACATTGCCATGGGCGTCGTGCTGGTGATCGTGGTGATGGGTGTAAATTGCAATTGAAGGCTGTTGGCGACCGCCGGGCAGTTCGCCAAACAGGGCGATATACGCCGGGTCGTTGCTCACCTGCTCCGGATGGCCGTGACAGCAGACATGCTGGTTGAGGCAAACCACCGTATCTGACCTGGCCATCACCAGATGCAGATCGTGGGAAACCAGCAACACGCCGCAGCCGCGTCTATCGCGTATTTCATTAATCAGGTTGTACAGGGCTACCTGACCAGAGACATCCACCCCCTGCACTGGCTCATCCAACACCAGCAGTTGCGGATCGCGCAACAGCGCTCGCGCCAGGAGAACTCGCTGGGTCTCGCCACCAGAGAGGGATTGCATGGGCATATCTATGAGTTTGGCGGTGCCGGTCAGCGCCAGAATTTCATCCAGCGCCAGGCGCGGCTTGCCGCCCAGGGCGAGGAAGCGCCTTACACTCAGCGGTAGGCTGGCATCCAGATGCAGCTTTTGCGGCATATAGCCAATGCGCAAATCCGCCAGCCGTTCAATCTTGCCGCTATCTGCGCGCATCAACCCCAGCAGGCAGCGCACCAGGCTGGTTTTGCCCGCGCCATTGGGGCCAATCAGGGTGACTACCTTGCCCGCTTCCAGGGTGAGATCCACCTGGTTGAGTATGCTGCGCTCGCGGCGGCTAAGGCTTAAGCCCTGGGCTTGAATAAGAATGTTCGACTTCATGGTGTGGGTGTCTCT
>CBIMZH010000086.1:0-8548 GCA_966248255.1 uncultured Cellvibrio sp. | reverse complement strand
TATTAACAACCTCTGTATTAGCAATAAATTAATTGGCTTGGATGGCTGTGGGTTTGCTTGGCTGGCTGAGCGTGTTGGTGGGCGCTGCTGGCGATTATTTTCGGCGCTTTTTTGCCGCGGATTTGAGCATCCTCTTCGATCAGCGCCAATAGCGATTCGCTCATTAATTTAATCAGCGGCCATGGACCAAAGCCCGATTCCGTATTGATATGGCCCAGGTGTCCAGCATCGTAAAAACCCAGCCGCCAGCGCTGCGCCCAGGCAAAGGCGTGATGAAATTTCATCCAGGGATCGTTTTGGCTGGCGATAAGCAGGCCGCGGCTGTTAAACAATTGCTCGGGCAATTCACTGGCGATGCTGGGCGTGCTGCTATCCAGTGGCTGGCGCCGTCCCTGCAGAGTAAAACGCTCCGGGTCGGCAGGTGCCACAAACAAAATACCCGCGACTCGTTCCGGCTGCCTGGCAATAGCCCGCGCACTGGCCAGGCAGCCAAAACTGTGGGCGACAATTACACTGGGGCCAGGTGCTTGCACCAGGCTCGCCTCTATGGCCTTGGCCCAGGTGAGCAGCTCTGGCTTGTGCCAATCGACACCGGCAAGGCGGCGTGTATTTGGCAACTGGGTTTGCAGCCAGGTCTGCCAATGGCTTTCACCACTGCCCTGGTAGCCGGGGACAATTAAAATATTCGCGGTCATTTTCCTTTCTGCCTTTAAGCTGTTGTTGGCCCTTTAGGCCGGGGCAAAACTGGCGAGGGCAACCTCGGTGGATTTAAACAGCGCTATCACCTGGCTACCGGGTTTTAGTCCCAGGGTGTCAATGGATTGGCTGGAAACAATGGAGGTAATAATTCCCTGGCCTATATCTACTTCCACTTCAGAAACCACATCGCCGCGTTTAATACGCTTGACTGTGCCTTCAAATTGATTGCGTACATTTATCGCTTGAATGGTCATGATCTTGCTCCTTAAAGCCGGGCGCTGGGCCCGGCTAAATATTGATTGGTGTTTAATGTCAGGGTTGAGTTAAATAAATTTGATCGAAGCTTCCGCCATCGGCAAAGTGCTCCTTCTGTGCTTTTTGCCAGCCGCCAAATTCCTGGTCGATGGTGAATAAATTAATTTTCGGGAACCGTGCCAGCTGATCAGATTTGGCCAGTTCTGGCAGCACCGGGCGAAAATAATGTTTGGCAGCCAGGCTCTGGCCCACCGGGGAATAGAGGTAATTCAAATAGGCTTCGGCTTGGCTGGTGGTGCCGTGCTTGCGCGCATTGGCATCTACCAGGGCAACTGGCGGCTCCGCCAAAATGGATACTGAAGGCACAATAATTTCAAACTTATCCGGGCCAAGTTCATCTATTGCCAAAAAGGCTTCGTTCTCCCAGGCGAGCAGCACATCGCCGATCCCGCGCTGAACAAAGGTATTGGTTGCACCCCTGGCGCCAGAGTCGAGTACCGGAACCTGTTTAAACAACTGGCGAACATAGTCGCGCGCCTTTTCATCGCTGCCATATTTTTGTTTGGCAAAGCCCCAGGCCGCTAAATAATTCCAGCGCGCGCCGCCAGAGGTTTTGGGATTGGGGGTAATAATTTGTAT
The DNA here is from genome assembly GCA_966248255.1 of uncultured Cellvibrio sp. Classification (GTDB taxonomy): domain Bacteria; phylum Pseudomonadota; class Gammaproteobacteria; order Pseudomonadales; family Cellvibrionaceae; genus Cellvibrio. Next base: position 6,955 of record CBIMZH010000086.1, on the reverse strand, counting down.
CCCGGGTTTAACCAGATCGCCCCAGTCCTTTATGGCCTTGGGGTTGCCCTTGCGCACTAAAAACACAATGGTGGAGGTGTAGGGCGAGCTGTTGTGAGCCAGGCGCGTCTGCCAATTGCCGGGTATTTTTTGACTGAAGCTGGCGATTTCGTCTATGTCGTAAGCCAGCGCCAGGGTGACCACATCAGCTTCAAGGCCATCGATAACGGCGCGCGCCTGTTTGCCCGAACCGCCGTGGGATTGGTTGATGGTCAGCGCCTGTCCGCTTTTTGCTTTCCAGTATTGGGCAAATACCTGGTTGTACTCCTGATAAAACTCGCGTGTTGGGTCGTAGGACACATTGAGTAATTGCCCGGGGTTTTGTGCCAGTGCCTGGTTGCCGCTCAAGAGTGCAATCAGGCCCAGGCCGATAATGTTTTTAAGTGAATATTTCATAATTTTTGCTCCTGATTTTTTTCATTAAAAACTGTAGGTAAAACCCAAGCCCAGGGAGTTGTCGCTGCGCTCCGCCTGGTCTAGGTCGAGTGAAGTCCAATAGGCGTAAAGGCTGCTTTGTGCGGCCAGGCTGTAATCCAGGCCCAGTGCAAGTAGTTGCCCCTGTTCGTCGGAGACTTTGCCCTGGCTTAGGCCGTACTGCGCCTTGTATTTAAATTTGCCCGCTTTAAACGCGCCGCTAAGTAAATAGCTGGTGTCCTGCTTTTGGCTGTTGCTGGCGTCGTCGCTCACCTGCTCCAGCAGTGCGCCCAGCTCCACTTGGCCGTTGCTCCAGCCGCCCACCAAACGCAGCAGCTCGCCGCGAACAATGCCATCGATACTGCGTCGCGCGGCCTGGTGCTGGTCATAGGCCAGGGCAAGGTAAAAAGGTTTTTTATCGAGTACTGCAGAGAGTGAAACTGTGTCGGCGAGATGCTGATCGGCGCTGCCGTCCAGATCTGTGTCACTGCCTTCACCGGGAATAAATGCGGCATTCAGGGTGATGGATTTAGCCAGTGCTGGGCTGGTGTACTGGACTATATTGTTGGCGCGATTTTGACCGCCGATAAGTACATCCAGGTCGGCGCGCAGGTCATTGAATTGATCGACCTTGCCTTCGGCTGTTTTTAGTGGCGTGTCGAATTTGCCCAGGCGAACTTCACCAAAGCTGCCGCGCAGGCCGGCAAAGGTATTGCGCTGGCTAAAGGCGGTATCGCCATTGCTGCCATCATCGACGTTGGTTTCGTACTCAGCCTGATAAAAAACGCTGAGTCCTGAGTCGGCGAGTGCTTGCTCGCCCTTGACGCCCAGGCGCGAGGCGTTGGAATTTAATTCCCACTGCTCGCTCTGGCTGGCGGCTTTGCCCTGGATCAGATTGCTTGCGCCTTCAGCGTCCAGTTGATCCAGCGATAGATTAAATTTTCCGTAAAAGACAGCGGGTGTTTGGCCTTCGGCCAAAACGCCCTGGCCGGCTCCGGCGCCCACAATTAATCCACTAAAAAGAATATGCTTATAAGAAATCTGTTTCACTGCAACTTGCTCCCGTTGGTTGGTGTACGGGAGCTAATGTAATTTGCGCGCGTCTGCTTCTGAACCAAGAAAAAACGCAATGCTTAGCTGAAAAACAGAAATGCCGTGGTGGAGTGCTGACGCTGTCAATTTTAAAAAATCGGCAGCGCCAGTTGAGGGAAGGGGGATAAGCCTGAGTGGCTGTGTATCCCCGCAGGTGACGAGCTTTAGAAAGTGACTGGTTTTAGCGCGTCACCTGTTTTAGAAATTTACTGGTTTTAGAAAGCCACGAAATTTAGTTGGCGACTTTTTGTCTGACGGGTTTAAGTTGTTTGGCCAGCTCAGTCAACTCCGGATTGCGGCGAATTTCTTCGGCCACCATGCGTGCAATGGCTTCGGCGCCGCGCTGCTGCAAGTGAGTGCCATCCGGATTTTGAATGCTGCCGCCCATATTATTGGCGTAGTAGGGGTACTTTTGTGGGTCCACCACCATCCAGTAATCGCGCCAGCCTGGCTCGCCAATAAAATTGGCAAAGGCGATGGTCGCTTTTTCCAAATCGATCAGCGGCAAATTATTGGCCTTGGCGGTGTCCATAATGGTTTGGCTGTAGTCGCCGACAAAGGCGTAGTCCTTATCCTTGGACGCTTTGATGTAGTGGCTGTGTACCACTGGCGCGGCCATTTCACCCTTGGCGTTTTTAATCCGTGTGGTGGGGGTAAACATAATGGGAATGGCGCCTTTGCTGCGCGCGATTTGCACATAGCGCTCCAGCGAGTTTTGGAAACTCATCTCGGGTTTGCCCGCCGGGAATTGTTTATTGCCCTGGACATCATTGGGGTAGGTGCAGAGATTGCCCACATCAAAACCGCCGCGCGCAGGTTTGGCGGCATCGCAGTTTTGGTCGTTGTGGCCGTGGTTGATAAACACATAGTCGCCCGCTTGAATCAGGCTCGCCATTTGATCAAACCAGCGGCCATTGTAAAAATCGCGCGAGCTGCGTCCGGAGCGGGAGCCGTCCACCACAATCACCTGATTATTTTTAAATTGGTTTTGGAATACCTGGCCCCAGCCCATGCGCGGCATGCGGTATTGTTCATAAACCGCTGAGGTGGAGTCGCCGACAAAAAACACGCGGGTTTTGGCCGCTTTAATTTTGGCCATGTCCAGACGCGCGCGGGGCAGGTCAAAGGGTTCGTAAGCGCCCTGATTATTCAGGCCAACTACCGGGCGAAAGGCGATATCGGTAAGCGTGGTTACACCCGCCTGGCCGGTGAGGTTGTCGTAGTTGCGGTTGTGGTGCAGCAGCGCAAAAATTTGGCTAACGCCTGTGCCTGCGTGAATTTCAGCGGTGGCCGGGTCGAAATTCTGCGGCGCTTTTACCCCCACCAGGGTGAGTGCCTGTTCAAAGCCACTGCGCATATTCTGCTGGGCTGTGTTGACCATGGCGGCGCTAATTTTTTTAGCGGCCTGGGCATCCACTAATTGCTGCGGCCCGGTGAAACCCAATTGTACGGCTACATCTGAAGCCACTCGGTCAGTGAGCGGGTTAAGGTTTAGATGCAGGTTTTTGCCGCTGGGCAGTTCGGCAACTGTCGCTGCCAGGCATATGGGGCGATGTACATCCTGACGCACACAGTCTTGCGCTTTGCCACCTTTAACCACACTGATTAATAGCGGCGCTTTAAGCCCAGTGGCGGTGAGTTGGTATTCGCCGCGCTCGTTGGTTTGCGCTTGCCACTGCTGGCCCTTGGCATCCACCAGGGTAATTTGCGCATCGCCCAGGGGCGTGGATTCAAAGGCCGAGCCCTGAATGCTGAGTGTTTGGGAGGAGGGCAGCTGGCTGCAGGCAACCAGTCCGGCGGCGAGTGCTAAACCTATAAAGGTTTTGCTCGAGCAGTTGATAAGTCTTGTTTTCATATTTACCCCTGAGTCTTAAATTTTATTGCTCCGCTAAGTGTGTAGTTAGCTTAGTCGGAGTGGGAGGTAAAAATGACCGAATATTTGCCGTAGAATTTTTTTGTTATTAATTCTTTCATTAAAAGATCGGGGGCCAGGGCCCCCGAAATTATTTTACATACGTTCCATTACATCTATGCCCAGTAGCTCCAGGCCCTGCTTGATAGTGCGTGCGACCAGGTGGCAGAGGCGCAGGCGGCTGTCGCGAACTTCAGGTGCTATGCCGTCTTTCAAAATTGGGCAGGCCTCGTAAAAGCTCATGTACAGGCTGGCGATTTCGTACAAATAAGTACACAGCAAATGGGGCAGGGCTTCGCGCGCTACCTGATCCAGCACTTCGCTAAATTGCAGCAGTTTGATCGCCAGGGTCTTCTCCTGCTCTGTGCCAATTTGAATAGCGCAGTTGAGCGACTCTGGGGCAACGCCCGCTTTGCGGAAAATACTCTGCACGCGGGTATAGGCGTACTGCATATAGGGCGCGGTATTGCCTTCAAAGCTGAGCATGGATTCCCAGCTGAATACATAATCGTTGGTGCGGGTTTTACACAGGTCGGCGTATTTGACCGCGCCTATACCCACTTTGCGCGCTATCTCGGCCAGCTCGTCGGCGCTCAGGTCGGCGTTCTTTTCGCTTTGCTCAACGGCGCCTGCGCGCTCTACCGCTTCTTCCAGCAACTCGGCCAGTTTGACTGTGCCGCCGCTGCGGGTTTTAAAGGGTTTGCCATCGCTGCCCATCATGGTGCCGAAGGCCAGGTGCTCCAGGCTGACATCAGCGCCGACAAAACCGGCGTTGCGGGCAATGGTAAATACCTGCTGCATGTGCAGCGACTGGCGCGCGTCAATAAAGTACATAATGCGCGCCGCGCCCAGCTTGCCCGCGCGATAGCGCAGTGCCGCCAGGTCGGTGGTGGCGTACAAAAAGCCGCCGCCCTGTTTTTGAATAATAACCGGTGAAGGGTTGCCGTCTTTGTCGGCCAGCTCCTGCAAAAACACCACCTGGGCGCCTTCGCTCTCTACTGCCATAGCTTTGTCTTGCAGCTCTTTAACCAGCGGCGCCAGGTCGTCGTTGTAGGCGCTTTCGCCCATCACATGGCTGTCGTTAAGGGTGACGTTGAGTTTTTGGTAGATCTCGGTGGAGTGGCGCAGGGAGATATCTTTGAACTGCTGCCACAGCTTGAGCATCTTTTCGTCGCCGCCCTGCAGGCGCACCACGTAATCGCGCGCCTTATCGGCAAAGGCGGCATCATCGTCAAAGTGTTTTTTGGCTTGTTGATAGAAGACTTCCAGATCCTTAAGCGCCATAGCGCCGTCGGTACCCGAGCCCAGTTGTTCTTCGAGTTCAGCAATCAGCATACCGAACTGGGTACCCCAGTCGCCCACGTGGTTTTGACGCACAACCTTGTGGCCCTGAAATTCCAGCAGGCGGGCGAGGGCATCGCCAATGATGGTGGAGCGCAGATGGCCCACGTGCATCTCTTTGGCCAGGTTGGGGCCGGAATAGTCGATCACTACGGTTTGCGGCGCCTCCACCTGGCCGATATTCAAGCGCGCGTGGGTTTGCGCATTGGCGATCTGCTCACCCAGCCACTCTGGCTTGAGGTGGATATTGATAAAGCCGGGGCCGGCAATTTCCAGTTTTTCCGCTATGCCGTTCAGGTCCAGGTTCTCCAGGATTTTGGCTGCCAGCTCGCGCGGGTTGGTGCCCATGGCTTTGGCCGCGCCCATGGCGCAGTTGGCCTGGTAGTCGCCAAAGCCGGCTTTTTTACCGGGGGCGATAAGGGCGGGCAGGTCGGCGGGCACGCCTACGGCGGCCATGGCAGAGAGAACACGTTGGTTGAGCAGTTCGCGGATATTCATAGATAGATAACTGGGGATAAATAGGCTGGGCGCGAATTGTACCTGCGCGGGGGCGCTTATCCAACCTTGGCGCAGGCATGAACTTAGGGCTTGGATGGGAATCCCTTGGCTATACTCTGTCAATCCTTAGCTTTTTCAACCGCGAATAACAAGATCACAAGGAATTCACCATGATTACCAGCCCCAGCGCCCAGGTGGTGGCGCGCCTTGACCAGCGTGTGCTTACCCTCAGCCTTAACCGCCCGGAGCGCAAAAATGCTCTCTCTCTGGCGATGTACGATGCCCTGGCGCAGTTGCTTGAAGCGGCCAATGCCGAGCCCCAGGTGCGGGTGATAGTGCTGACCGGCAATGATGAGCTGTTTACCAGCGGCAACGACCTGCAGGATTTTATGCAGCAGCCGCAAATTCACGATGAGCACCCGGTGGTGCGCTTTATGGAGGCGCTGCACAGCTCGGCCAAGCCAGTGGTAGCGGTGGTGCGCGGCCATGCGGTGGGTATAGGCACCACTATGTTGTTGCACTGCGACCTGGTGTACGCCGCGGATGATGCGCGCCTGCAACTGCCGTTTGTTAACCTGGGCCTTTGCCCCGAATACGCCAGCAGCTATTTGTTGCCGCGCCTGATTGGCCAGCAGAAAGCGGCGGAGTTGCTGTTGTTGGGCGAGCCCTTTAGTGGTGCCGAAGCGGAAAAAATGGGTTTGGTGACCAAGGCCTTGCCCTGGGACGAGCTAAGTGAGTACGCCCGCGAGCGTATTGCCAAACTGGCCAAGCAACCGCCCGCCGCTGTGCGCCGCACCAAGGCGCTGCTGATTAGCGCTACGCGGGTGCAGCTGCAAACCACGCTGCAGGAGGAGTACCTGGGTTTTGCCGATGGCCTGGCTTCCGAGGAGTGTCAGGAGGCGATTACGGCCTTTTTTGAAAAGCGCAGCCCTGACTTCTCTCGCTTTTAACTCAGGCGTTCCTATTTAAATCGCTTAATGGTTTTTGATTCTTTTTCCTGAATTTGATCTTTAACAAGGCCAGCTTATGCATTCGATCCTTAAATTGCCTAAAAAAAATGTACTGGTAGTTGGCGGCACCAGCGGAATCAATCGCGGCGTAGCGGAAGTCTTCGCCAAAGCTGGGTGCAAGGTGGCTGTGGCCAGTCGCTCCCAGGCCAAGGTGGATGACACTGTGGAAGCACTTAAAGCCTGCGGCGCTGCGGATACCTATGGCTTTACCGTGGATGTGCGCGATGCCGAGGCAGTTAAAGCCGGGGTGGATCAGCTGGCCGAGCACTGGGGCAAGCTGGATGTTGTCATCTCTGGCGCGGCGGGTAATTTCCCGGCGTTGGCGACCGGCATGTCGGCCAGTGGCTTTCGCGCTGTGGTGGAGATAGACCTGCTCGGCACCTTCCATGTGATGCAGGCGGTTTACCCGCATCTGGCCAAGCCTGGGGCTTCGATCATTAATATCTCGGCGCCCCAGGCGCAGCTGCCTATGGCCGGGCAATCCCATGTCTGCGCCGCCAAAGCCGGGGTGGATATGATAACCCGCAGCCTCTGCCTGGAGTGGGGCGCAGAGGGGATAAGGATCAATTCGGTGATCCCCGGCCCCATTGACGATACCGAGGGCATGGCGCGTCTGGCGCCTACCGATGGTTTGCGCAAAGCGGTAAAA
>CBIMZH010000085.1:0-8606 GCA_966248255.1 uncultured Cellvibrio sp. | reverse complement strand
ATGTCCTTTGGCTACGCACTGCAAATTAATGCGCTCCAGGCAGTGCAGGCCTATGCGGTCATTGCCAGCGGTGGCATCAAGCGGCCTATCTCGCTGTTAAAAGTCGACACGCCGCCCGCGGGTGTGCAGGTTGTTTCCAGCCAATACACCGAGGACGTGAAAGAAATGCTTAAACGCGTAGTAACCGCTGAGGGTACCGGTAGTCGCGCGCAAACTATTTCCTATTCGGTAGCGGGCAAAACCGGTACTGCATTTAAGGCCATTCGCGGCTCTTATGCCGAGCACAAACAAATTGCCTCCTTTATCGGCATGGCGCCGGTGGATAACCCGCGCATAGTGGCCATGGTGGTTATCGATGAGCCATCGGGTACGGGCATGTACGGTAACGGTGGCTATGTGGCGGCGCCGGCATTTTCCAAAGTGGCAGAAAACGCGCTGCGTATGCTTAAGGTTGCCCCCGACAGCCTGCGCAAAGATTCACAATTGGCAACCAGCAAAGATATCAGCAAAGACGCCAGCAAAAAATCAGCTACGCCTGTAAGCAAAAAGCAGGGAGCGGCAACCTGATGACCAATACTCAGCAAATTACGCTTGCCCAACTTTTACCCGGTGTAAGCCTGGAGCGCGCCGCCGCAAAAATTGCCGGGCGTCTGTGCCTGGATTCGCGTCAGGTTCAAGCGGGCGATATTTTTATTGCGCTGGTGGGCACTCAGGTTGATGGCCGTCAGTTTATTGCGCGCGCACTGGAGCAGGGTGCCAGCGCGGTTTTGGTTGAAGCCGATAAAAAATGGCAGGGCCTTGCCTGGATTGGTGAAGTGCCGGTTATCGCCATAGAAAAACTGCCAGAGCAAATTTCGCAAATTGCCGGCAATTATTTTGCTCACCCCAGCAGCCAGTTGCAGCTGGTGGGTATTACCGGCACTAACGGTAAAACCACTTGCAGTCTGTTGCTTGGCCAGTTGTTGGCCAGGTTGCAGGGCGTCTCCTCGGTGGTGGGCACCATAGGTTATGGTTTGCTGGATACTCGCGCCCTGGCACCACTGGCGCAGCAGCTGGGCAATTTGCACACTACCGGTCTGACTACGCCCGACCCCATTGCGTTGCAGCGTATTCTGCGCGAGCTCTGCGATGCCGGTGCGCAATCGGCGGCGATTGAAGTTTCCTCCCACAGCTTGCAGCAAAAGCGTGTGGCTGGCCTGCAGTTTAATACCGCTGTGTTTACCAACTTAACTCAGGATCACCTGGATTATCATGGCGACCTGGTGAGCTACGGCAAGGCCAAAGCCGAGCTGCTGTTTATGCCTGGCCTTAAGCACGCCATATTTAATGTCGACGACGCCTGGGCCAAATCTCTTGCGCAAAAAACACCTGCAGGCGTTAACGCTATTTGCTTCTCGGTCAAAGCCGAAGCGGATGTCTATCTGCGCGATATCAAACTGCACGCTGCAGGCGCTAAAGCAACACTGGTCAGCCCTTGGGGTGAATCTGAGCTGAGTTCGCCATTAATGGGTGAATTCAATTTGAGCAATTTGCTCGCGGTAATTTGCGCCGCCTGCGTTCAGGGTTTTGCGCTGGCCGATGTGCTGGCACTGCTGCCGGATTTAACGGCAGCGCCAGGGCGTATGCAGCCAGTAACCGTAGATGCCGATGCGCAAAAACTGAATGTCATCGTGGACTATGCCCACACCCCGGATGCGCTGGAAAATACCCTAAAAGCTTTGCGCGCTCATCAACAAGGGCGTATCTGGACCATTTTTGGCTGCGGTGGCAATCGCGATAAAACCAAGCGCCCGCTAATGGGCCGCATCGCGGAAAAATTCAGCGATTATTTGCTGGTCACTAATGACAATCCGCGCAATGAAGATCCAGCCAGTATCGCCGCCGACATAGTGCGCGGCCTGCACAACCCCAACGCTTGCCTGGTTATGGCGGATCGCGCCCAGGCCATCGACTTTGCCATTCAACAGGCCGCCAGTGGCGATCTGGTGTTGATCGCCGGCAAAGGCCATGAGGACTACCAAATTTTTGCCAACGAAACCTTGCCCTTTAGCGACAGCCAACAGGCGCGCCTGGCATTGCAGCGCCGCATCGCCAAACTGGATGCGCAAACCAATACATCATCTGGAGGTGCAGCATGATGCGCCCCTTACGGCTCAGTGAGCTGGTCGAATTTATCAACAGTCAGCGCCTGCCCAATCAGCTTGCGCCTGAATTAAAAAATGGCGACGCGGTTTTTACCCGCGTGAGCACAGATACACGCAGCCTGGCTGTGGGTGAATTATTTATTGCGCTGCGCGGCGAGCGCTTTGACGCCCATGATTTTCTCCATCAGGCGGCGGAAAAAAATCCCTGTGCGTTAGTGGTGGAAAAATTCCAGCCGCAAATTGCGCTGCCGCAACTGGTGGTCAGTGACAGCCTCTTGGCGCTGGGCCAGCTGGCTGCATTTAATCGCAGCCTCTACCACGGCCCACTGGTCGCTATTACCGGTAGCAGCGGCAAAACCACAGTGAAAACTCTGGTGGCGGCAATTCTCGGTGAGTGCGGTCCAACCCTGGCCACTAAGGGCAATTTGAACAATCACATAGGCGTGCCGCTCACGCTGTTGCAGCTGGATGCCGAGCATCAATTCGCAGTCATTGAAATGGGGGCGAGCGGCCCAGATGAAATCGCCTATTCCTGTTCTCTGGCCAAGCCGCAAGTGGCCATGATCAACAATGTAATGCCTGCGCATATTCAGGGCTTTGGCTCCATTGCGGGGGTCGCCAAAGCCAAGGGTGAAATTTATTCCGGCCTGGTGGCTGGTGGTATTGCCGTGGTGAATCTGGATGACGCGTTTGCGCCGCAATGGCTGGAGCAATTAAGCGGCAAAAAAGTGCTGCGCGTATCCCTGGATAAGGCCGATGCCAATTGCCGCGCAGAAAATATCCGCGAATCCCAGGCGCAACTGGACTTCGACCTGCTTATTAACCAGCAAAAAATTACTGTTTGTCTGCAGGCTCAGGGTTTGCACAGCGTGCGCAACGCGCTTATGGCTGCCGCCTGCAGTTATGCCCTGGGCGCAAGCCTGGAAAAAATTCAAACCGGCCTGGCCAAGTTCGCCCCTGTCGCTGGCCGTATGAGTCGTCACCGCGGTTATCAGGGTTGCCTGGTTATAGATGACAGCTACAACGCCAATCCGGGTTCAGTGCGCGCCGCCATTGATGTGCTTGCCGGTTACGACCAGGGCGTTCTGGTGCTGGGCGACTTGGGTGAGTTGGGCGATGACGCAGCGCAATTGCACGCAGGCCTGGGTGAATACGCGCGCGCTAAACAAATCAAACATTTTTTCACCCTGGGCCAACTGAGTGAAAACGCCAGTCGCGCCTATGGCGAAACAGCGCAACATTTTCGCGAGCGCGACCTGCTGGTTGCGGCGCTTAAAAAATTAGCCACTGCCGATACCACCTTTTTAGTTAAGGGTTCGCGCAGTGCGCGTATGGATCTGGTGGTGGGCGAACTTTGTGACATAGCGGGAGATACACACTAATGCTCTACTGGTTGGCAGAATACTTAAAAGAATACATGCACAGTTTTGCCGTATTTCAATATCTGACTGTGCGCGCGATTCTCGGTGTGCTTACCGCGCTCGGCCTGTCGCTGTGGATGGGTCCCTGGGTTATTCAAAAACTGACCGAAATGCGCATCGGCCAGGCGGTGCGCACGGATGGCCCGCAAACCCATTTGGCAAAATCCGGCACCCCAACCATGGGTGGCGCGCTTATTTTGTCCGCTATGTTTATCAGCACACTGCTCTGGTCCGATTTGGAAAACCGCTATGTGTGGACGGTATTAATTGTCACCGCCATTTTTGGTGCTGTGGGTTGGGTGGATGACTACCGCAAAGTGGCCAAGCGCGATCCCAAAGGCCTGCCCGCACGCTGGAAATATCTGTGGCAATCCGTTGGTGGTTTTGGTGCGGCTATCTTCTTATATATGACCGCGCAGTCTCCGGCAGAAACTCAACTGTTTATTCCTTTCTTTAAAAATGTCGCGCTCAACATGGGCGTGTTCTACATCATTTTTACTTACTTTGTGATTGTTGGTACCAGCAACGCAGTCAACCTGACCGATGGCCTGGATGGTTTAGCGATTATGCCCAGCGTGATGGTCGCAGGTGCTTTGGCGCTTATCGCTTATCTCGCCGGCCACTCACAGTTTTCACAATACCTGCACATTGCCTATATCCCCGGCGCTGGTGAATTGGTGGTGTTCTGCTGTGCATTGGTCGGCGCTGGCCTCGGCTTCTTGTGGTTTAACACCTATCCCGCTCAGGTATTTATGGGCGATGTAGGCGCGCTGGCGCTGGGCGGCGCGCTGGGTTTAGTGGCGGTAATCGTTCGCCACGAAATTGTACTTTTTATCATGGGTGGCATTTTTGTACTGGAGACGGTATCGGTCATTTTGCAGGTGGCTTCATTCAAATTGACTGGTCGCCGCATCTTCCGCATGGCGCCCATCCATCACCACTTTGAATTAAAAGGTTGGCCTGAGCCGCGCGTGATAGTGCGCTTTTGGATTATCACCCTGGTGTTGGTGTTAATCGGTTTGGCCACACTTAAATTCCGTTAAAAATTTTTCAGTAAATCCTATTTAAAGAATCGAGGGTAAACGCAAGTGTCACAGATGATCGCCACCAGCAAAGTTAAAGCCGTAATAGGCACAGGCATTACCGGCCTGTCCGTGGCTCGCTTTTTGGCGCAGCAGGGCGTGGCATTTGTGTTGATGGATACCCGTGTGGCACCGCCTAACCTGGATAAAATCCAGCAGGAATTCCCCGGCGTAACTGTAGAAACTGGCGAGCTGAACCTGCACAGCCTGTTGGCCTGCGACGAAATAATTGTCAGCCCTGGCGTTGCCGTAGCGACTCCAGCTATTGCCCAAGCCAAAGAGGCCGGAATTCCCGTAGTCGGCGATATCGAGCTTTTTGTTCGCTATGCCAAAGCTCCAATTGTTGCGATTACCGGCTCCAATGCCAAAAGTACCGTGACGACTCTGGTTGGCGAAATGGCCAAAACCGCCGGAATTAAAGTAGCTGTGGGTGGCAATCTGGGCACGCCAGCGCTCGAGCTGCTGGCAGATGATGTCGAGTTGTATGTGATGGAGCTGTCCAGCTTTCAGTTGGAGACAGTTACCAAGCTCAATGCCAAAGCCGCGACCATTTTAAATATCAGCGAAGATCATTTGGACCGCTACGCCGATATGCGCGCCTATATTCTCGCCAAGCTGCGGGTGTATTTCGGCGCAGAAAAAATCATCGTCAATCGCAACGACATTCTCACCCATCCGCCCCTGGCGGCTGGCGCAACGCCGATTTACTTCGGTGGCAAAGCCGACTTTGGCGCTTACGGGGTAATGGAGCAGGATGGCGAGGATTACCTTGCGAAAAACCTCACACCTTTATTAGCTGCGCGGGAATTGAAAATCAGCGGTCGTCACAATCTGGACAATGCTCTGGCTGCGCTGGCCTTGGGTGATGCGGCAGCTATTCCCATGGCGGCCATGCTGGAAACCTTAAAAAGTTTTCGCGGCCTGCGCCACCGCTGTGAATTTGTGGCCCAGGTAAAAGGCGTAGATTTTTACAACGATTCCAAAGGCACCAATATAGGTGCAACCCAGGCGGCGATAAAAGGCCTGGCCCGCGCGCCAAAACAATTGATTGTAATTCTCGGTGGCGAAGGCAAGGGCCAGGATTTCACCGAATTAAATGCCGCGCTCACCCTGGCGCCTTGTCAGGTGGTGTTGATTGGCCGCGATGCACAGCTCATCGCCGACGCTATTGGCGGTCGCGTCGCGGTAACTTTTGCCGGGTCGCTGGCAGAAGCTGTTGCTAGTTCTTTGCAACTGGCCAATAGCGGCGATGCTGTACTCCTGTCGCCCGCCTGCGCCAGCTTCGATATGTTTAAAAATTACGAAGATCGCGGCGAGCAATTTTGCGCCCTGGTGAAGGAGCTGGCACAGGCATGATCAATTCCGCCACACCCAACAGCCAAATGCCGCTCAGTCTGCGTGTGGACTGGCTGCTGCTGTGCCTGTGGTTTGCGCTTATGTCTATAGGCCTGGTGATGGTCGCCTCTGCTTCAGTTTCATTTGCGGCAGCAACCTATGATGATGCCTGGTATTTCGCCAAGCGCCATGCGGTGTACCTGACCATGGCGCTGTCGCTGGCAATATTTGTGGTGTGCATCCCCATGAGTTTTTGGCAGCGCTACGCCCAACATATTTTGCTCATCACCTTATTTTTGCTGGTGATAGTGCTGATTCCCGGTATTGGTCGCCGCGTAAATGGCAGCCAGCGCTGGCTTAACCTGGGCATAGTTTCAATTCAAATTTCCGAAGTAGCCAAAGTCTGCGCGGTAATTTTTTTCGCCAGCTTTTTCGCGCGCCGCTATCAGGAGCTGCATTTTGGCTGGCAGGGCTTTTTAAAGCCGGTATTAATTGTCGGCGTGTTTGTTGGCCTGTTGCTGCTGGAGCCAGATTTTGGTAGCTCGGTTGTGCTCTGCGCCACTGTGTTTTCGATGATGTTTATTGTCGGCGTGCGTATGTGGCAATTTTTGCTGCTGTTTTTAGCGGGCGGTGCCGCCATGGGCGCTATGGCGGTTTTCTCTGAGTACCGTATGCGCCGTCTGGTGACTTTCCTCGACCCCTGGGCCGATCAATTTAACAGTGGTTATCAGTTGACCCAATCGCTGATTGGTTTTGGTCGCGGCGAATGGTTTGGCTTGGGGTTGGGCAATAGTTTGCAAAAGCTGTTCTTTTTACCCGAAGCCCACACCGACTTTATCTTCGCCATTATTGCCGAAGAGTTTGGTTTGCTTGGCGCCTGTGTGATGGTGAGTCTGTTTGCGCTGCTGATTGGCCGGATTTTTCTGCTGGCGAAAAAGAATCTCGCGGCTGAGCGAATTTTCCCTGCATTGGTGGCCTTTGGTATCGCCATACTTTTTTCTTTTCAGGTGTTCGTCAATATTGGCGTGTCTTCCGGCCTGCTGCCGACTAAAGGTTTGACGCTGCCATTTATTAGTTACGGTGGTTCAAGTCTGTTGATCTGCTGCTTTTTAATGGCGGTGGTGATGCGCATTCAATGGGAGTCGCAGGTGCAATTAATGGAAGCGCCAAAAGCGGAAAAGGCAACCAAAGCGGCAATGCGCGAGGTGATGGCATGAGCCAGAGCAATAAGCGCGCATTGATTATGGCCGGTGGTACTGGCGGTCATGTGTTTCCGGCATTGGCGGTAGCAGAAGAATTGCGCGCGCGCGGTTTTGCCCTGGAGTGGTTGGGCACCGCTAAGGGCATAGAGTCAACGCTGGTGCCCAAAGCCAATATTCCGCTCAATGTAATTAGTGTGGAAGGTGTGCGCGGCAAACGCGCTTTGGGTTTACTTAAGGCACCGCTGCTAATTACTAAAGCCATTTTCCAGGCGCGAGCCATTATTCGCCGCTTTAATCCGGATGTTGTTGTTGGCTTTGGCGGTTTCGCCTCTGGCCCTGGTGGTGTGGCTGCCAGGTTGTTGGCTAAGCCCTTGGTAATTCATGAACAAAATGCTGTTGCGGGAACCACCAATCGCCTGCTCGCACATATAGCAAATCGCGTGTTGGCCGCTTTTGCCGGGGCGTTTGAAAATCGCGATTCGGTAAGTATCGTCGGCAACCCGGTCAGGGATGTGATTAAACAGCTGCCCGATGTGGCCGAGCGCTTTCAGGCACGCAGCAATGCCGCCGCACCCAAACGCCTATTAATTTTAGGTGGCAGCCTGGGTGCTAAAGCAATTAATGAGTTGGTGCCGGCTGCGCTGGCGCAAATGGATGCAAGCGATCGCCCGGAAGTTTGGCACCAAACCGGACACGCTCACTCAGAAACCACCCAGGCGCTTTATCAGCTGCTGGGTGTGGCTGCCCGAGTGGAAGCTTTTATTGAATCCATGGATGAAGCCTATGCCTGGGCGGACTTAGTGATTTGTCGCGCTGGCGCCCTGACAGTGTCGGAGCTTATGGCGGCGGGTGTTGGCTCACTGCTGATCCCATTGCCCAATGCGATTGATGATCACCAAACCTGGAATGCGCGCATCCTTGCCAAGCAGGGCGCAGGTATTGCCCTGGTACAAAAAGAATTAACGCTGGAAAAACTTGCCGGCCTTTTAACTGTTCACTTGTCTGCGCGTCAGGAGTTGCAGCGTATGGGTGAAAAAGCCAAAGCCTTGGCGATTCCCCAATCTGCAGCCCTGGTGGCAGACGCCTGTATGGAGGTGACCCGTGGATAAATCCACCGGTGCTTATGAAGTTCCCGAAATGCGCCGTATTCGCCGCATTCATTTTATTGGTATTGGCGGCGCCGGCATGAGCGGTATTGCTGAAGTGCTGTTAAACCAGGGCTATGAAATATCCGGCTCGGATATCAAAGCCTCTGGCGTGACCCAGCGCCTGGAAAAAATGGGCGCAAAGATTTTTATTGGCCACAGCCAGGAGAATGTGCGCGGCGCTGATGTGGTGGTTAACTCCAGTGCAGTCAATGCGCAAAACCCGGAGATGCTGGGTGCGCGCGAGCAGCGTATTCCAGTTGTCCGTCGCGCGGAA
>CBIMZH010000084.1:0-8646 GCA_966248255.1 uncultured Cellvibrio sp. | reverse complement strand
GCTCACGCCGGCGCAAATCACGCTGCTACTCGCGCTGCTTATCGGCGTTTTCCAGATCGTTAATCAAGCGCTGGGTGATTTCCCGGTCGTTGTCGGCGCTGGATTTATGTGAGCCTTTGACCAGCTGCTCGCGCAGGCGCGAGAAAATAGTGCGATCAAATTCAGGGAAGGTGAGCTTGGTGCTGCCGTAAATAAAGTGTTGGTAATCTTGGGCCAATGTCAGATCAAACAAAATACTGCCTTGTTCCTGGCGGAGCATGGCTTGCCAGTAGCTGGCGTTGAGGCCATACATCAAGCCAAACATGCCGTTGCGGGTGGCATTGCCGGTGCTGTAATGATTGTCAAAACGGATTGCCCGTGCAGCAAATTGGCTGGTCTCGGGCATTATATCCGGGGTCAGCATGTCAAACCTGAGTGAATCCACCACCAGCATCAGTATGTTTGGCGGATTATCGGTATTGCAGCTTAGGGGCTGCAGCGGATAATTGAGCGCCCCTGCTTTTACTTGCAAGTCCTGGCTTTTGCTATCGACTACTGGCAAGCCCAGATTGCGCAGACTTTTGCGCATGGTCACGCTGGGCATCCAGGGGATAAAGCGGTTTTGCGCCAGAATATTGCGCCAGGCCATGGCATCGGCAAAACCGTTTAGCAGTTGCAGGCCGAGAATCAGGCTGATGCAAATGGCTATAGCCGATTTGGTAAAACGCCTGCCATACACTTTGCTCGCCAGCAGCGCCGCAGCTAAACAGAGCAGTGTTTGTACCCCCAGCACCGCGATTAAAATCAGCGCGAGATTAACCCACATCACCCAGGAGAAGGCCAGGTTCTCCATAAGCGCGCCGCTAAAAATAAAATTAAGTACTACGCCGTTTAAATGAAAATGGTAGAGCTCATAAACCTTGAAGTTGGTGACAACCAGAATTAACGCCAAACTAAATACGAGCGCACTTAGCCAATAGCCACTGCGACTGAGTTTGCCGAGTTTTACTATGGCAAAAATGCCAAGGCTGATCAGGCTGGTGATAAAGGTAAGGTGGATGAGCATTGCCAGCGGCAAATAAATCCCGCTCATCAAAAGCCCAGCCCAGTCGCCAAGCCCCAGCGTAATAGCAGTCATCAACAGGCTGTTGCCCAGGGTAAATAGCGAAAGCCAATGGCCAAAACTAAAGGGGCGTTTAAAAAATGCGCAAAATGTGGCGAGCATAGATCGGGTGCTTGGGTTTGAGTTAGTGAACGTCTAGTGCCTGGGGCAGCAGTGAGATAAGCGCTTGCCAGCATTGGTCGGCAGTTATTTGCTGCATACAGGCAGGGGTTTCCTGGCTGTGTTCGGGCAGGAAACGGCACTGGCGTTTATGGCAGGGCATGCAGCTGAGCGCCGGGTTTAGTTGCAGGTTGAGAGTGTGTTTGCCAATAAGGCCTACCTTGACCGGTGAAGTGGGGCCGTAAATAGCAATGCTGGGGATTTCCAGAGCGCCGGCGAGATGCGAAAAGCCGGTATCCAATCCAACCACGCCAGCAGCGCCTACCAATTTCTCGGCTACGGCAGTAATACTCATGCGCACCTGGGGGCGACTGGCTTGCGGGCACTGATCGATAATCTCCTGCGCCATGGCCATTTCCTCGGCACTGCCCCACATAATTTCCACCGCAAAGCCAGCTGCAATGGCTTTTTGCGTCAGCTCAATCCAGCGCTGTTTAGACCAGAGCTTGGTGACCCAGCTGGTGCCAATAATAAAGATCAACTTGCGTGGATCCTTGACCACATGCGCAAAGGCTTCATTAATGCCAAAGTTGAGCGGGTCTGTCAGCGGGTAGTGGAATATATTGGCGAACAGCTCGCGGGTGCGCTGCACTGCGTGCTGGTCTTTGTGCACCGTGTAGTGGTGCGAATAAAACCAGTGGCTGATGGCTTCGCGCGCCGATTTTTTGTGTAAGCCGTGAATAGCTTGACCTCTGGCGCTTTTGGCAACTAGCCCGCTTTTAAGCAGCCCCTGAGCATCGACTATATAGTCGTAATGTTCTTTTTGCAGCTCGGCTTTCCAGGTTTTAAACTGCCTCCAGTCGCTGAGTTTGTGCGACTTCATCCAGCTGCGCAGCTGAATGGGAATAACCCGGCTTACCCCTGGGTGCCAGGTGGCGATTTCGGCAAACCCGGCTTCAACAACCCAGTGGATTTCCGCATGGGGAAAGCGATTTTTTAAATCGGTTATGGCGGGAAAGGTGTGAAAAATGTCGCCCATGGACGACATTTTTATCAGCAGTATTTTCATAAGTCAGGCCCCTGGCATTTGCTCGCGTTAGGCGGCTATTTAAAAAATGCCGAGCAAAAACAGGTTTGGATTTTTCCCTGGGCGAAGGCGGGGAGCTATTGATAATCCTTGTAGGATTTTTCTTCTACTAGCTCTGAGCCAAAGGCCAGGTTGATATCTTTTTTAACGGCGGCGCGCTTGTCGTTGGTGAAATAAACGGCGCGGGCCAGCTGGATAAATTTATCGCTAAAGTCTTTGGCGCGCTCGCAATCGCGAATGTCGTCTTCAATTACCCAAAGCTCCTGATTGATATCTTTAAGCGCTTGTTTGAGCGGGCTGAGTTTGGCTTTGCCAGCATCATCCAGCAGGCTCTCAACCTGGGCGTTAAGCACATTCAGCTCGTGGGTAACATTCTTGAGTTTGGCCTGGTCGTCGATATTGACCGCCTTGATTTCCAGAATCGTGATTTTGTCGATTAATTCACCAAGGGAAATAGCGGCTTGAATCAGCATAACGGGAATCTCTCAGGCTTGTAATATGGGGCGGCGATTCTAGCAAAAATCGCGGGTCTATGGCTATTTGGAGCGAATCATGCCAGTTATAGGCCGCCACCAAATGCCAGGCCTGACCCTGGCTCCAGAGGGGTATTGGCTACAGCTAGTTCTATAGATACTGGCGTTTGGGATCTAACGCCAGGGGATTCGCCTTAGGGTATGATGCCTGGGCGCTTGGCCATCGCCTGAGATTTAACCCGATAATGCGCCATGTCAAACTCGGATTAGCTCAATAAATGCCTCCGCTGGCAGGCCAACCAGTGGTTGACGCCGCCAGTTAAAAGAAAATATGCGCCCCATGAGGCCGTGTGAAATTGGACCACTTATGAAAGTTTTATTGGTTGAAGACCACGCGCTTTTTCGCGATGGCCTAAGCCTGCTATTGGAGCAGCTAGGAGAGAAGGTAGTTGTCAGCGGTGCGGATAGCGCGGAGCAGGCACTCGCCCTGGCGGCCGCCGGGCCATTGGATTTGGTCTTGCTGGACTACAACCTGCCAGACGCCAACGGCCTGGAATGTATTACCCGCATCCGCAGCCTGCAGCCGGACACGCCGGTGATTATGCTCTCTGCCGAACAGGACCCGGGCCTGATTCAGCTGGCTCTGGCCAATGGCGCGCGCGGTTTTATTACCAAGGCCTCCTCCTCCAAAGTGATGATCAGCGCGGTACAACTGGTGCTTGCCGGTGGCCTGTATGTGCCTCCGGAAATGCTTAACCCAGTGCCTGTTTCCGGGGCTATTTCTGGACTTGCGCCTGGGGCAGTTCTCGGGCGCGCCCCTGTTGCAACTGCCGCCCATACCTATGGGACCGATAATCAAGCTCTGGCGCAACGGCTTACCGAGCGTCAGCTGGACGTGTTCCGGCAGATGGTGAAGGGCCTTTCCAATAAAGAAATCGCGCGTGAATTAACCATGTCGCCCAGCACCGTCAAGGTTCATGTGGCGGCCATACTGCGCGAGTTGAATGCGAAAAACCGCACTCAGGCGGTAAATGCGGCTAAGGGGTTGTTCGACTAGCGCTTGGCCACAGCGGCTGAATTAAGTGCGCAAGCTGGTGAAGACAAGCCTGGATCTGGGTAACAGTTTTCGGACTAATCCAAGCGGTCGCGACCAATCTAAGCGGTCATGACTAGCCCAAGTGGTTATGACTGGTTCAGATGGTTATGGCTAGTCCAGATGTTCATGAATAGCCGCTTTCAAACGCGCGATGCTTACCGGCTTGATATAAAACTCCAGCCCCTGGCGGTGAATCTGTGCGGCTATCTCCGGCGCTTGATTGCCGGTGACAATAAACGCGGGAATATTTACCCCCAGAAGTTCGCGAATGCGGGCAATAACTTTGTCGCCGGTGCAGCCCTCTGCCAATTGGAAATCGGAAATAATTAAATCCGGGTCCTGATAATCCCCGCGCGAAAAATAGGCCTCGGCATCGGCCAGGCCGTCAAAGTCACTCACCTGCATGCCCATCGCCATCAGAAAATCCTTAAGGTCGCTGCGAATTTCGCGGTTGTCATCTATCAACACTATATGGGTTTCAAGAAACTCTTCGCCATTGGCAGGCTGGGTGCTTTCCGCGCGATCAATCCAGGCCGGTTCCCCTTGGTTTGCGGCGCTTGTTAAAAGCACACTGGCTGGCTGCGCCTGGGGAATTTCAATACGAAAACAACTGCCTTCGCCTAGGGTGGAGCTGACGCTGATGTTATAGCCCAGCTGGTCGATAAAATTTTTGACTATGGCCAGGCCCAGGCCGTAGCCGCTGCGACTGGCGGAGCTGATGTCATCCTGCACAAACTTGTCAAAAATTTGCTCGCGCTTTTTGTCGGCTATGCCCTGGCCTGTGTCTTTTACCTCCAGATAAATCAGCCCGCCCTCAGTGCCTGCTGTAAGGGTGACGCCGCCGCTCTGGGTGTAATTAATGGCGTTGCTCACCAGGTTGCGCACTATGCGCTCAAAAATGGCCCGCTGGGTTAATAGCCTGATGGGCGGCACCTGGCTGTGTAAATACAGGCCTTTGCGCTCGGCCAAAACACCAAACTCCAGCGACAGTGACTCGACCATCTGCTGCAGGTCAACCTGCTGCAACTCCAAACCCGACTGCTGATGTTCCAGGCGCGAAACATCGAGAATTTCGCTAAACATGCTGCGCAGGTTTGCCATTGCCTGGGCCATTTTTTCAATCAGCTTTTGTTGATTGGGGCTGGCCTCCTGCAGTTGGAGCATGTCTAAAAAAATTGCCATGGCTTGCAGTGGCTGGCGCAAATCATGGGCGGCGCCGCTGAGCAGCTCTTTAATTTTCTGGTTGCGGGTTTCCAATTCAATCGTGGCGGCTTCCGCTTTGGTACTTTTCAATACCAGATCGCGATAAAGGTTTTCGGCCATGGCGTTGCCGGTTTCAATCAGGTCGAGCATTTCATTAAAGTTGCGCGACAATTGGCTGATTTCATCGCCGCCCTGGGCGGGGGCGCGCAGGCCCAGGTTCTGGTGATTTTTGACATCATTCATAATTTCGGCCAGCTGCTGCAGCGGCCCAGTGACCGAGGCTTTTAGCCGGCGCGACATGATTAGCACCACCACGCTGGCGACCAGCAACATAAAAATGCCCAGGGTTAGCCAGCGGGCAAACTGCTGGGTGATGGGTTTTAAGTCGGAAATAATCAGAATATGGCCCAGTTGCAGGCTTTTATTGGCAATAGGCGCCGCTACCTGCATGCTGTTGTCCGCGCCTGTGAGCACATAACTATTTTCGGGCGCACTTGGCCCATAGGTTTGTGGGCAATTAAAGCGGGCGTTGCTGCCTCGCTCATATTTGGCGAACAGTTGCTGGGCGGTGGTGTAAATGCAGGCGCTTTGAATGGACTCTTTTTGCGCGAGTGCCTCCAGGTTTTCGCGGGCGTTGCGCGCATCGCCAAAGGCGAGGGCGGCGCTGGAGCGAGCCGCAGTAATGCGCGCAATTACTTCCAGCTGATTGCTCAGATTTGCGCGCAGCGCCACCCGGTCGGCAAAAATAAAATTAATCAACACCACCAGCAGCGCACTGCTCACGCCTAGCCAGACAATGGTAATTACCTTGCCCTGAATACTGAGGTTGGAAAAGCGCAGCATGTTAATTTACTGCCTCGCTGCTGGCGGTACTGCTGCTGGTATCGTTTTGTTTTAAGGTGGTTTGCTTTAACGTGGTTTGCTTAATGGTGCGCGCCAGCGCTAAAAGGTCTGAATCCAAAAATAAGCCATTGATCAGCGCGTTGCTGATATTCACATCAAACTGCAGGCGATCGCTGGTACGGAAAATATTAATAATGCCGCCGTTGTCCGCGAAGCCGCGCATCTCGCCAATACTCAACACATACAGGTATTGAATACTGGACCAGAAGTCGGGCAGGTCCACCTGACGATCTTCGCCGACAAATAAAATATGGCAGCCAGTCTCTATGCTTTTCACTTGGGTAGTCTGCACAATTTGCAGTGGCCGCTGGCCGATAAGCACACCTTCAAAGGCGAGTAAATAGGGCGCAAAATCCACCTCGCCAAACAAGCAGGTGCGAATTGGGCTTTGCCCATTGGCAAAGGCGTCGCTGGGCCACTCGACATAGTTGGCAAAGTTGTAGACAAACTGGGCTTTAATTTGCAAAGCCATTTCTGGCGAATGGTTTTGCGCCTGAGCGGTGCGGCTGGCCAGGCTTAGGCTGAATAACCCCAGGCTGTACAAACCTAGGCTGAGCAGGGCAAACCCCAGGCGGGGCAGCCAGGGGCGCCAGCCCCATTTAATTAACAAACTCTGCTGGCTCATAGCTGCTCCGGTCGCTGATTATTGATGCGCGGCGGCAGGTCGCCACCCAGGGTCCATTTGGATAAAAAGGCTTTAAGTGCGGACTCCAGGGTACATTGCGGGTCCTGGCGGTTGGCACTGGATTGGCAGCGGCCAAACACTGCATCAAAGGCGCTGTCGCTATTGGTGTAGCGGGTTTCATTGGCGGGCGGTTGCAGCTGCCCGGCAAGCTTATCGCCCGCATCGCTTATACCCGAGACTATTGAATCCAGATCCGACTCCGCAGGCGTAAGCGGTGGCGAAGTCGGTGTGGTTGGCGAGGTTGGCGTAGTCGGAGTCGTAGGTGTAGTAGGCGTAGTGGGTGTTGTAGGTGTGGTTGGCGTTGTAGGCGTAGTCGGGGTCGTAGGTGTAGTTGGCAAACTGGTTGGCGTATAGGGATTGAGGCTGATAACACGCCCGGTTTTTGCGCTGACCCCGGTCAATACTTCGCTGCTGCCAAGGCCGCCGAGCAGCAGCAAACCATCACTGGCATCGCTCGCCTGGTTGTAAGCGCTGAGGCTGACAGCGCCACCCCACACGAGATTAGTGTCAGCGTCGCCGCCAGCATCCAGATTAATATCGCCGCCCTGGGCGCTAATAGCGACTGCATTGCTTGCTGTACCCAGTGTCAACTGGCGGCTGTTGCTGCTGTTATCGCCCAGATAAAAATAAATACTGGTTTGCAGCGGTTGCCCCGCCAAAACCGGGCCCAGGTTAGATAGGGCAGTTGAGTCCAGGCTGTTAATACTTTGAATTTGTATGGCTTGATTTGTCGCCAGCTGCAAATTGCCGCTGAGGCTGGCCAGCGCCAGTGTGCCGCGGCGAATGCCATCCGCCTGGGTATCGCTCGCCTGCAGATTGCCATTTACCAGCAGGTCGCCGCTGGCCAGTTGCAGATCCAAACTGGTATTGCTCATCAAGGCCGCAAAACCATCGCCATTTAAATCCACCAGTTCCAGGCCGTTGTCGGCATTAATCGTCAGTAGGGCATCGCCGCTTGCGGCCACATCCAATTGCGCTGCGGTTAAATTCAGTTGGCTATCGGCCTGGATGTTATTCCATTGCAGGTAATAGCGGTCACCGCTCAGGTTGATGTTGCGACTGCTCTGGCTGTAAATATCATTGCCGATAAGGGCCAGATAAATCCCCGCGGTAGATAACCCGGCATCGCTGATAATCCAATCGCCGGATGAACTCAGTTGCACATCCTGAGTAGTCATTAAGCTGCTGATACTGGCGGTTTGATTGTTGCTTAACTGGAACTGGCCACTGCCAGCCAAATTAAGTTGCAGGTCGCTAATGCTGGCGGTGATATCCAGCAGGCTGGTGTTGTTGCTCAGGTTGAGCAGCAGGCCCTGGCTACTCAACAGGAGGCTGCTGTCAGTATCGCTAATACTGCCTGCACTTATGCTGATATTGCCCGGGCTCATCAAGCCGCTATCGGGAATAATCAGCGCGGCATTGCCCAGCGTGGTTAGCGATATGTCGCCGCCAAAACTGGCGCTGGTGTCACTCAACACGAGGCTGGTGCCAACACCGTCCAGCGAAAAATTGCCGCCCACAGTTATCTGGTTTATATCCAGTGCGCTGGCGTTTTGCTGATGTAGAGTGACTGCGCCACTGCTGGTTAAATCCAGCTTGGCCAGGTCGATTTCGATATCGGCAATACCCGCGGCGTTCAGGGTGGCGCCGCCCAGGGTGTTGGTGACATCGTTTAGGCTATCGCCTCCATCCAAAATATTGGCTGCAGTAATGCTGATGGCGTTAAGCGCAGTATTGCGGGTAACCAGTCCGGTTATGCTGGCATCGCCGCTAATCATTGCGTTAATACTGCCGCTGCCTGCATCAATAGTTACGCCATCGGCAATGCTGAAATTGCCCGCCGAAATAAAATTAAATTGGGTGTTGTTATCCACTGTGCCCAGGGTGTCTGCAAGGCTGGCATTAATCAGCAGGTTACCGGCGGCATTGAGGGTGATACTGCTTTTGCTGGCGACCAGTTCAAAGGCGGTATCCCAACTGAGGTGACCGCTGGTCACT
>CBIMZH010000083.1:0-8652 GCA_966248255.1 uncultured Cellvibrio sp. | reverse complement strand
GTGCCACTTGCAAGTTTTGCCCAGGATCAACAGGAAGATGTAACACCCGCCGCCTCTTCTGCTGCCCAACAATTATTTTCAGCGGCCAAATCTGACCTGCTGCAATTGCGCGTGCTACTTAAAAATGGCGACAGCCAGGCCTCGGTTGGCTCCGGCTTTCAAATTGGCCAGAGCCATTTGGTGGTCACCAATTTTCATGTGGTTTCGCAGATAGTGCTGGAGCCGGAAACCTATGTTGGCGAATACAAAGACACCAACGATCAGAGCGGTACCATAGAGCTGCTCGCCGTAGATGTACTGCACGACCTCGCGGTAGTGCGCATCAAACGCCAGGGCAGCGGTTTTTATCAGGTAAATGCGCAAGCCCAGGGGCAGAATTTACCCCTGCAACAGGGCGAGCGGCTCTACTCCCTGGGCAACCCTCTCGACCTGGGTTTTACCATTACCGAAGGCACTTACAACGGCATCAGCAGCCGCGGTTTTTCTGATCAACTGATGTTTACCGGGCCGGTTAACCCGGGCATGAGCGGTGGCCCCAATATCACCGAACAAGGTGCAGTAGCCGGGGTGAATGTCGCCCACAGGCGCGATGGTGAGCTGGTGAGCTTTTTGGTCCCGGTGCGCTTTGTGCAGGAGCTGCTGGCGCGGGTAAGCGAGGACATGACCCCACCGGATGATTTCAAACCCATCATTGGCGAACAGCTGCTGGAACATCAGAAGGTGATGGTAGATACCCTGCTTAAAGAGCCATTCAGCATCAAGCATCTGGGGCCTTATCAGGTGCCGGTGCGCGAGTCGGATCAGGTGCGCTGCTGGGGCAACTCCAACAACAATAAAAAGGCCTATAGCACCGCGCTGATTAACTGCGCCATGGAATCGGAGATTTTTGTTTCGGGCGAACTGCAAACCGGCAACATCACTATTCGCCACCAGTTGCTGCACAACAAAAAACTCAACGCCCTGCAATTTAGCAAACTAGCGAGCAATTACTTTAGCGGCCAGGTGTACAGCACCACCAAAAGCGATTCCATTACACCTGCAGCCTGCAGCGAATCCTTTGTCAAAACCAACCAGCTGCCATTGCGCGCCATGGTCTGCGCTGAGGCCTACCATAAATTTTCCGGGCTCTATGATTTCACCCTGATTACCGCCAGCAGCGACGACAGCCAAATGAGTCTGCAGAGCATGATTAATATCCTTGGTGTCTCCTATGACAATGGCGTCAAGTTGGTGGACGAGTTTCTTGCCAGCCTCAACCGCAGCAGCGAAAAATCGCCGCCAATGGACGCGGAAGTAGAACAACAAGACACAGGTGAAACACCTGCGGCGGAAACACCAGACACAGAAGCACAATCTGCCAGCAGCGCGGAGGTGCAACCATGATCCTGCCAATTTTTGTCGAGATACTTAACCCCGATGGCAGCCTGCACAGTCGCCAGAGCTTTCACCATCTGCCCATTCGCATAGGTCGCAGCTATGACAATGAGGTGATTCTCGATGACCCGCACACGGCGGCGCATCACGCGCTTATAGAACAGAACCAATTGGATGAACTGGTGCTGCGCGATCTGGGCAGCATCAATGGCATTAGCCTGAACAATCAGCGCGAAAATGATTTTGTGATTGATGGCAATGGCCAATATCGCCTGGGCCATACCCGCTTACGCATTCGCACCCGTCAGTTTGAGGTGGCGCCCGAGCAGGAGGACGTGACCAATCACCACTGGGAAGGCTGGAAACCGGCGCTGGCTGGGCTGGTGCTCGCCGGTATCGCCAGCCTGGCCAATACCTGGTTTAACGACTTAAGCCAAAGCGATTTCACGCGCTATTTATTGGCGGCAATTTACATGCTGATCGCCGCCCTCGGCTGGGCGGGAATCTGGGCGTTACTAGGACGACTGTTTACCGGGCACCCGCGCTTTGGCCGCCAGCTGTTTATCACCGGTCTGGCGCTGCTGACCTTTGAGTGTTGGGAGAACCTCAGCAATCTGCTCGCCTTTGCCTTTAGCTGGGAGAGCCTGGCAACCTTTACCAGTCACCCCACAGTGCTTATCTCGGCGCTGGTGCTCTATTTTCAAATGCGCACCGCTGGCCATAAAAAGCCGGGGCGACTCAAAGCCTATCTCGCCGGCCTGGCCGTTTTGACCTCGGCGGTGCTGCTGACCAAGCAATACCAGGCCAGTAACCATTTTGCCGACCAACTTTATCTGAGCAGGCTTTACCCACCGAGCCTGCACTTGAGTAGCGACCAGAGTCGCGAAGACTTTATTGCCACTATGCGCGAATTGCAGCAACAGGTAGATAAGGATCGCAAACCCAACCCGGATAAAGATTGATTCCGATTCACCCGTCATCAAGGAGATACACATGTTCAAACAAGCAATTTTTGGGCTTTGCGCCAGCCTCGCCTTAGCCGCCAACGCCTTTGCCAGCGATTTCAGCCTGGCCAGCAAGGACATTAAAGCCGGTGCCACCCTGAGCGCCGCCCAGGTTTTTAATGGCTTTGGCTGCACCGGCAACAATATTTCGCCAGAGCTGCACTGGAGCAAGGTTCCCGAAGGCACCAAAAGCCTGGCACTGACTGTTTACGACCCGGATGCACCTACAGGTTCCGGCTGGTGGCACTGGGTGGTTTATAACCTGCCAGCAACCACCACCAGCCTTGCAACGGGCGTAGGCACTGGCGATGGCGCCAAGCTGCCTGCAGGCAGCGCCCAGGGTCGCACTGACTTTGGCGCCCCCGGCTTTGGCGGCGCCTGCCCGCCCCCGGGCGACAAACCCCACCGCTACATATTCACGCTGTTTGCGCTTAAAACCGAAAAACTGGAAATCCCCGAGGGCGCCACAGCCGCGCTTATTGGCTATATGATCAACGCCAATTTGCTGGAAAAGACCAGTTTTACTGCCTATTACGGCCGCTAAGTTGCACCAGCCCAAGGGCTAAGCTGGGCTATACATGGACAGCAGGGGGCGCCAGCACCTAAAATGGCGCCCTCTTTTTTCGCTTCTCCTTCCTCGCAGGTATTCCATGGGCAACAAAACCCCTCTCTACGCTACCCATCAAGCCATGGGCGGCAAAATCGTGGACTTTGGCGGCTGGGATATGCCCCTGCACTACGGCTCGCAAATCGAAGAGCACCACAAGGTGCGCCAACACGCTGGCATGTTCGATGTGTCGCACATGACAGTGGTAGATGTGACTGGCGCCCAAGCCAAGGCTTATCTGCAATACCTGCTGGCCAATGATGTCGCCAAGCTGGATGGCCTGCTGGGCAAGGCGCTCTACAGTGGCATGCTCACCGCAGAAGGCACTGTGATTGACGACCTGATTGTCTACAACCTGGGCGACTGGTACCGGGTGGTAGTCAACTGCAGTACCCGCGAAAAAGACCTGGCCTGGATGACCAAGGTTGCCGCTGACTTTGCCGTGCAACTGCAAGAGCGCGCTGATCTGGCGATGATTGCGGTACAGGGACCGCAAGCCATAGCCGCCACCAAAACCCTGGTAGCAGCCCAGACCGCTGAACTTATCGATTCGCTGAAAATATTCCAGGGCCTGCCCGCAGGTGACTGGTTTTTCGGTCGCACCGGCTACACCGGTGAAGATGGCCTGGAAATTATGCTGCCCAACAACCAGGCGGCCGAGTTTTGGCAACAGCTTGCCGCCGCTGGCGTTGCACCCTGTGGCCTGGGAGCGCGCGACACCTTGCGCCTGGAAGCCGGCATGAACCTCTATGGCCACGAGATGGACGAATCAGTTTCGCCACTTGCCGCCAACATGGGCTGGACTATCGCCTGGCAGCCAGCCGCGCGCGACTTTATTGGCCGCAGTGCACTGGAAGCAGAAAAAGCGGCAGGCAAAAGCCACAAGCTGGTAGGTTTAGTGCTTCGTGAGCGCGGTGTACTGCGCGCAGAACAGATAGTGACTGTGACTGAAACAGGCGAAAAAGGCCTGATTACCAGCGGTACATTTTCCCCCAGCCTGGGCTATTCTATTGCTCTGGCCCGCGTGCCAGCGACCATTGGCCAGCAGTGTCAGGTCGAGATGCGCGGCAAGCAGATTACTGTCGAAGTAGTCGCCCCCAATTTTGTACGCCATGGCAAAGCCCTGGTTTAATTATTTCTGCATTGTTTTTACAGGACCCCCAAAATGAGCGAAATTCGCAAAGAGTTGAAATACCTGAGCAGCCACGAGTGGGCTCGCATTGAAGAAGATGGCACTGTGACCATAGGCATTACCGATCACGCCCAGGATGCACTGGGTGATGTGGTTTATGTAGAAACCCCAGAAGTGGGCAGCCAGGTATCTGCCGGCGAAGAAGCAGGTGTCGTTGAGTCAGTTAAAGCAGCTTCTGATATCTATTCACTGGTATCTGGTGAAGTTGTTGCGGTAAACGATGCCCTGCAGGATGCCCCAGAAACCGTAAATAGCTCGCCCTATGACGAGGGCTGGTTCTTTCGTGTTAAACCCGAAGACCTGTCGGAGCTGGATGATGCATTGAGCGCGGAAGACTACCGCGAGCTGCTTGAAAGCGACGAATAATCCCCATAAAAAACGCGGCCAAAGCCGCGTTTTTTATATCACCATCTGTAAACGTTAATTAGCCGCCCGGATTTCCTGCTGAATCGCTCCCAGTTGTCGCGGCCAGGGGCCAGCCTTGCGCTGAACCCCAGGCAAGCCTTCAATCGCGCTGCGCGCCTGCGCAATACTCGCGTAGTTACCCACGATCACTACATACCAATCTTTACCCAGGCGCTTGCTTTTAAACAACAACAACTGCGCTTTGTTGCTCTGCTGGGCGATGTAATCTTGGGCCGCTTTTTGGTTGCTGACCCCCAACAACTGAATCGTGTAACTGCTGGCAGACCATGACAGAATTTTCTGCTCTTGCGCACTTTTACTGGAAGCTGCGGGCTTAGTTTCAACCAACTTAGGCGTGACCGCCGGCTTAACCTCATACTTAACTTCAGGCTCTTGTACTACCGGCTTTGCCTGAACGATTTTGGTGTTAGGCGAAGGCTGAGTATCAGGCACAGAATTCACAATGTTCGCACTGGGCTGAACACTCGTCTCAGCATCTGAAGGCGCAATAGAGCCACCTGAGTCGGGCAAGCTATTTACCAGCTGATCAAGATCTCGCGCTTGATTGACCTGGTTAACCGCCTGACTTTGCGATTCAGTCATCTGGCCCTGAACAGCTGAATTGGCAGCGGCATCCGGCAGAGACGGCATTATGGGCTTAACATCCGCGCCATCTGTTGGCTGAACACTTGCGATTGGCGCAGGCGCGGGCAAGCTTTGCACCTGCGCCGGAGGTTTATCCTCACCTAAATATAAAAATAATACGCCAACTACCGCCAGCACAGCCGAAATGGCCAATATATGGAACACCGGCAGGCCACCAGCCACTCGGGGCTTTTCCTGCGGCGCCACAGACGCTAGCAATTTCTCCTGAGCGCAATCATGCAAGTGGCCAAGATGCCCCTGAGCCTGGCGCCACCATGGCGAAACCATTGCCTCGGTAAAAATTTCCGGGCCAAGGTAATCCGCCATTTCCATGCGAAAATTCAGATAGTCTACGGCCTCAGTCAGAGTAAAAGGCTGAAGATAAAAATCATTGATAAGGACATCTGCTGGCTTGATCGCGTCCAGTCGATCTAAAAGCTGCGGCACACCACAAAGCAGAAAGTGCAAACGCTGCTGTTGAGGATACTTGGCGAGCAAATCCATCAACCACTGCAGACATTCCTTATCGAGCAGATGGGCGTTATCCATTACCACAACGGCCAAGCCCTCGGACTCTGGCTGCTCATGAGCAATAAAAGCCTCAACACAGGCCTGCAGAGAGGCAATATCCATCTGCTCAGGCGCTAACTCCAGATCCTCCACCAATGCCGGCAAAACCTGGGCAATGCCCTGCCCCTGAGTAATCGGTAAAAAGCTGAGATTGTCCTGCTCGGCCAAGGAGTCCAAAAAAGCGTGGGCTATACGTGTTTTTCCCGAGCCCTCCTCGCCCAAGAGCACCAGTAAACTGTTGCTGAACTGACAAAGATGCAGCAGGCGATCCAGAAGGTCGCGCTGACCCGCAGCGGTAAACAAAGGAAAGCTATAATCGTCGGCAAAAGGATCTTCAGCCAAACCATAACGCTGACGATAATCTGCCAACAGCTGCTCCTGCTCTGAGCCCTCAGGTTCAGCAAACAGATTGCCCTGAAACAATTGGTCCGGATTGTCCTGTTGCGCTCGCAACGAAGTATCAAGCGTCATATCAGAGTCGCCCCAATTACCTCAATGAAATTATTTATCACTACGCAAGGCTTCAAATGTTTGCGCTAACAAATTGGCATCTATATCGCTAGTCACCACTGCCTTGCCCATAGCGGCCAAAAGCACCAGGCGCAATCTGCCGTCGAGCACTTTTTTATCTACCCCCATAAGTTCTACAAAGGTTTCAGGGGTCATATCCGCTGGTGCAGTAATAGGCAACTTGGCGCGTGCTAATAAGTTAAAAATACGATTCAAATCCTCAGTACTTATCGCCCCCATACGCCAGGAGAGATCAGCAGCCATTGCCATGCCAGCACCAACAGCCTCGCCATGTAACCAGTTGCCATAACCTTGTGCCGTTTCAATTGCATGGCCAAAGGTATGACCAAAGTTCAAAATCGCACGCAACCCGCCCTCGCGCTCATCCTGAGCAACAACCGCGGCCTTATTTTCACAGGAGCGTTTCACCGCATAAGTCAGTGCCTCGGCGTCTTTGGCCATTAAGGCATCCATATTTTCTTCTAGCCAGGTGAAAAACTCATAATCACCGATTAACCCATACTTGATGATTTCAGCGATTCCCGCAGACAACTCCCGCTCGGGAAGACTGGCCAATACCGCCATATCAGCAACCACGGCACGAGGCTGATAAAACGCGCCAATCATATTTTTACCCAGTGGGTGATTTACACCTGTTTTTCCACCGACGGAGGAATCCACCATCGACAGAAGCGTGGTTGGAACCTGGATAAACTCCACTCCGCGCTGATAAGAAGCAGCAGCAAAGCCCGTCATGTCACCAATGACACCGCCGCCCAACGCAATTAACGTAGTCGTGCGGTTATGCCTGCTACTTAGCAACTTATCAAAAATCTTATTGAGTGTTTCCAGGGTTTTAAATGCCTCACCGTCGGGAAGAATGCAAACATCGGCCTGAAAGGCCGACAGTTGAGACTTTAGCGACTCGAGATAAAGGGGGGCAATGGTGTCGTTTGTGACTATACAAACTTGATTTGCAGCAATATGTTGAGACAGTAAACCCTGAGCTTGCAACAAGCCCTCACCTATGTAAATGGGATAACTTCTTTCACCCAAATCTACATTTAAAGTTTGCATAACTACGCTTACCCTGAAAAACAGAAACAGGCGCCCACTCTAGCATAGAGAGCTGTTTACTGCCGACAGAATGCAGAGTTCAATCATTGATAAACGGTTAAAGCTGGGCGCCGGTAAGCTGGACAATCTCTTGAGCTACCGTTTTTGGCGAGCGTCTGTCTGTATTGACAATATGAGTAGCCACCTCTCGGTAAAGAGGGTCTCTCATAGCGATAAGGTCAATAATTTTTTGGCGCGGGTTTTCGACTTGTAATAAGGGGCGCTTTTTGTCTCGCGAAGTGCGCTCAACTAACTGCTCAATAGATGCAGTGAGATAAATCACCTGGCCCGATGCCTTAAGCAACTCTCGATTTATCGGGCGCATAACTATACCGCCACCAGTAGCAACAACGGTATCAGGCTCCAAAACCAGATCACGCAACACTGCCGTTTCGCGATCGCGGAACCCGTCTTCGCCTTCCATATCGAAAATCCAGGGAATATCGGCCCCCGTTCTATCTTCAATAACCCGATCGCTATCACGGAAGTTAAAAGCAAGTTCGGCCGCCAATAGGCGACCGATAGTGGACTTGCCGGCCCCCATAGGGCCGACAAGAAATATGGTAGATCTGGACATTAATTGGTCAAACTATCTTCAACAATCTTAGGTGTAACAAATATAAGGAGCTCGGTTTTAAACTGCTTATCCACTGTCTTTTTAAACAGACGACCCAAGTATGGAATATCCCCAAGCACTGGAACCTTTTCTTCGCCTTTAGTGCCCTCTTGAGAGTAAACACCACCAAGCACAACTGTCTGACCATTGTTAACCAGAACTTTGGTCTGCAGACGGGTAATATCCACTGTAGGCACGCCAGTCTCAGTAACTTCACCTATAGAATCTTTGAATACCAGCAAATCCATAATGATTCTATTGTCTGGTGTAATCTGCGGAGTCACCTCTAACTTAAGCACTGCTTCGCGGAAACCGGTAGTTGTACCGCCACTTGGCGCTGTCTCCTGATAACCAATCTCTTTACCAGATTTGATAATAGCCAACTGCTTGTCAGAAGTTATTACCTTAGGCTGAGAAACAATCTCTGCATAACCTGAGCTTTCCAATGCGCTTAGCTCCATATCAAGGAAAGCACTATCCGTGAGCACGCCAACTGCAAGAGAGCCTGTAGGATTACTTACACCCAAATTAACCACATTATTTTCAGTCAAATTGAGTGTTCCACCATTTTGGAACCAATTTCCTGGACTAGTGCCATCCTGATCATCCAAAC
>CBIMZH010000082.1:0-8655 GCA_966248255.1 uncultured Cellvibrio sp. | reverse complement strand
CGAAGAGAATTTCTTCAGCCAGAGGCTTTTTCAGCTTCTCCTGGATTAGACGCGCCATGGGGCGAGCCCCCATTTTGACGTCATAGCCGTGGATTGCCAGCCATTCACGCGCAGAATCTGAGATCTCCAGAGTGACGTGCTTATCATCCAGCTGGGTTTGCAGCTCCATAAGGAACTTGTCCACCACAGTTTTGATGGTTTCCAATGTAAGTGAACCAAACTGCACTATG
This sequence comes from uncultured Cellvibrio sp., assembly GCA_966248255.1. Lineage (GTDB taxonomy): Bacteria > Pseudomonadota > Gammaproteobacteria > Pseudomonadales > Cellvibrionaceae > Cellvibrio. The sequence continues at coordinate 8,425 of CBIMZH010000082.1, read as the reverse complement.
GCATCCAAACGGTTGCGGAATTCGGGGGTAAACATCTTCTTAATAGCTTCCATACCATCTGAGGCATGATCCTGATGAGTAAAGCCTATAGATGCTCGACTCATCACCTCAGCCCCAGCGTTGGTGGTCATAATCAAGATGACGTTACGGAAATCCGCTTTACGGCCATTGTTGTCAGTCAGAGTCCCGTGATCCATAACCTGCAACAGTAAGTTAAAGACCTCTGGATGAGCTTTTTCAATCTCGTCTAACAGCAACACACAGTGTGGGTGCTTGGTAATCGCATCGGTTAGCAACCCGCCTTGATCAAAGCCGACATAACCCGGTGGCGCACCTATCAAACGGGAAACTGTATGGCGCTCCATATATTCCGACATATCAAAGCGAATTAACTCCATCGCCATGCACTTGGCCAATTGTCGGCAAACCTCAGTTTTACCAACCCCGGTAGGGCCTGCAAAAAGGAAAGAGCCGATTGGTTTTTCACCGGTATTTAATCCAGCACGAGACAACTTGATAGCCGTAGCCAAGTTATCTATGGCCTCATCTTGCCCGAATACAGTCATCTTCAAGTTCTGATCCAGCTTACGCAGAAGCTCTTTGTCCGAAGAAGAGACATTTTTAGGGGGAATTCGCGCAATTTTGGCCACTACGGCTTCAACGTCGCCTACACCAATTGTTTTTTTACGCTTGCTAGGGGTTAGTAATTGTTGATAAGCCCCAGCCTCGTCAATCACATCAATGGCTTTATCTGGCAAAAAGCGGTCATTGATATAGCGCTCCGCCAGCTCAGCTGCCGCACGTAAGGCAGCATCCGTATAGCGCAGATTGTGGTGCTTCTCGAAGCGGCTCTTTAAACCCTTCAGAATATGGTAGGTCTCATCAACACTTGGCTCGTTGACATCAACTTTCTGGAAGCGACGGGATAGCGCCCTATCCTTATCAAAAATGCCACGAAATTCCTGGAAGGTAGTAGAACCCATGCAGCGAATTTCCCCGGACGACAGCAGGGGTTTAAGTAAATTGGACGCATCCATAACCCCGCCTGAGGCAGCTCCAGCCCCGATAATGGTATGAATCTCATCGATAAACAGAATGGAGTTGCGCTGCTTTTTCAGCTCTGCCAGCAGGCTTTTAAAGCGCTTTTCAAAATCGCCGCGATATTTTGTCCCGGCCAATAAAGCACCCATATCCAGTGAGTAAACCACGCTGTCTGCCAAGGACTCAGGCACATCGCCGTCTACGATACGCTTGGCTAAGCCCTCGGCAATAGCAGTTTTACCCACGCCCGATTCGCCCACCAACAAGGGGTTATTTTTGCGGCGACGGGAAAGAATTTGGCAGACCCGCTCTACTTCATGTTCACGGCCCACCAGTGGGTCTATTCGCCCCTGCATAGCCGCTTCATTTAAATTGGTGGCAAAACTTTCCAGAGGGCTTTGGCCGGAGGATTCACTGCCTGCAGTCTCTTCATCCTGCCCCTCTTGCGATTGATGGTGCTCCTGGTGGTGATCGCTATTACCTGCCACCTTGTGAATACCATGGGTGATGTAGTTCACCACATCGATACGCGCAACACTCTGCTGTTTAAGGTAATAAACTGCCTGGCTTTCCTGCTCGCTAAATATAGCAACCAGAACATTCGCACCTGTAACCTCCTGCTTACCGGAAGACTGAACGTGAAAAACTGCGCGCTGCAATACGCGCTGAAAGCCCAGAGTTGGCTGAGTTTCACGCTCGGTATCAGATTCTGGGATAAGCGGAGTTGTCGAATCAACAAATTCGATTAGTTCTTTGCGCAAACCATTTAGATCTGCACCACAAGCGCGCAAAACATTGGCTGCAGAGTCATTATCAAGAAGTGCCAGCAACAAATGCTCAACCGTCATAAATTCGTGACGTTTGGAGCGTGCACCTTTAAAGGCAAGGTTTAAAGTTACTTCCAGATCTTTGCTTAACATCAGGCTACCCTCTCGTCTCTGGCTACTTCAACAAATCGCAAATCTAAATATCTTCTAATTGAATAACTTGAGGCAAAACTACGAGTTTCAAGTACGGCATTGCACAAGCACAAACTCAATTACCCTCGCTGTCCTCAACAGCTTCAATTTCGCACAGTAAAGGATGCTGGTTTTCCCTGGAGTACTGGTTAACCTGAGCGGCCTTAGTTTCGGCAATATCGCGGGTGTAAATACCGCAGGTCGCCCTACCGTGAACATGAACAGTCAGCATTACGTGTGTCGCTTTCTCCCGGTTCATCGAAAAAAAAGTTTCCAAAACTTCGACCACAAAATCCATTGGTGTGTAGTCATCATTCAACAGAACCACCTTGAACATAGGGGGTCTTTTCAGTTTTGGCTTGGCAGGCAATACAGCAAGGCCGGAATCTGAATCGCCGTCAAATTCCTCACCGTCTTTTCCTAAGGTTAGTTGAAGGTTTACAAGATTGCTCATAGAGAATTAACGCAAACAAAGAGTGAAAGGATCAACAGAACCATTGTACCCCAATGCCCCCTCAAGCCCTAATAGCCATAAATGCTTGACTTTGGACCAATTGTTGGATAAAAACGATCCAGTTCTGCACATAAATGCAGCACTTTTAAAAAAATACAGAGGTTAAATTTTCCCATAAACCATCTGTAGAAAGTCCCAACACCCGGGTTTAGGCAGTACTCGGGAAAATAATAATGATCTCAGTATTCTCCTGAATACTGCGCGGACAGAAGGATTCAATTATGCCTACAGGCACAGTCAAGTGGTTCAACAATGCCAAGGGTTACGGTTTCATTCTGGCAGATGAAGGTGGAGAAGACCTTTTCGCCCATTACTCAGCTATAAGTATGGACGGTTACAAAACTCTCAAGGCCGGGCAACAAGTTAGCTTTGAAATAACTCGCGGCGACAAAGGCTTGCACGCAGTGAATATTGTTGCCCCAGACACCAGCAGTATCAGAGCCAACCCTCCGCGATCGGTTACCGCTTGAGTACAATCCAGCTTTCATAATGAAACTGATATAAAAAAAGCCCCTGAAATTACTTTCAGAGGCTTTTGCGTTAGTTTTTACAAACTATCTACTGAAAGCAACTTTATACCAGGCTGGCAAGTGCAGCATTGAAAGTTGCACTTGGACGCATAGCAGCAGCGGTCTTTTCTACACTGGTGTGGTAGTAACCACCCAAGTCTACCGGCTTGCCACTAGCGGCCAACAACTCAGCAACGATTTTGCTTTCTTCAGCCTCCAAAACTGCAGCCAGTTTGGCAAAACGGGCCTGCAGATCCGCATCATCGGTTTGTGCAGCCAAGGCTTGAGACCAGTAGAGCGCCAGATAGAAGTGGCTGCCACGGTTGTCCAGCTCGCCAGGTGCGCGACCTGGTGACTTGTTGTTGTCCAGGAACTTGCCATTGGCCTGATCCAAAGTTTTGGCAAATACCTTGGCTTTGGCATTGCCTGCCACTGTACCCAGGTGATCCAGAGATTCAGCCAGAGCCAGGAACTCACCCAAAGAATCCCAGCGCAGGTGGCCTTCTTCTACAAACTGTTGAACGTGCTTGGGGGCTGAGCCGCCCGCGCCGGTTTCAAACAGACCACCACCATTCATCAGCGGAACAATAGACAGCATTTTGGCGGAAGTGCCCAGCTCCATGATGGGGAAAAGGTCAGTCAAGTAGTCGCGCAGCACGTTACCGGTGACAGAGATGGTGTCTTTACCCGCGCGGATGCGATCCAGAGAGAACTGGGTAGCATCTTCCGGTGACATGATGTGAATCTCCAGACCGGTGGTATCCAGATCTTTCAGGTAGCTATTCACTTTGGTGATCAGCTGCGCATCGTGTGCACGCTTTGCATCCAACCAGAATACCGCTGGGGTGCTGGAAGCACGGGCGCGATTAACAGCCAGTTTTACCCAGTCGCGGATGGGTGCATCTTTAACTTGGCACATACGCCAGATATCACCATTCTCAACCGCTTGCTCCAGCAGTACCTTGCCTGCAGCATCAGTTACGCGGACCACACCGTCAGCGGGGATTTGGAAGGTTTTGTCATGTGAACCGTACTCTTCCGCCGCCTGGGCCATAAGGCCTACGTTAGGTACGCTACCCATGGTTTTGGGGTCGAAGGCGCCGTGCTTTTTACAGTCATCAATAACCACCTGGTAAACACCGGCGTAGCAGCGATCAGGGATGCAGGCTTTGGTATCCTGCAGCTTGCCAGCGGTATTCCACATTTTGCCCGAATCGCGAATCATCGCTGGCATAGAGGCGTCAACGATCACATCGCTAGGCACGTGCAGGTTGGTAATGCCCTTATCAGAGTTAACCATCGCCAATGCGGGACGCTCAGCGTAAAGCGCTTTGATGTCCGCTTCGATTTCCGCTTGCTTTTCCGCAGGCAGAGATTTGATCTTGGCATAGAGGTCGCCAATACCGTTGTTCAGATCCACACCCAGTGCAGCCAGCGTATTAGCGTGTTTCTCCAGCACGGGCGCATAGTACACAGAGACAAAGTGGCCAAACATAATGGGGTCAGACACTTTCATCATAGTGGCTTTCAGGTGTACAGAAAGCAGAACATCTTTAGCTTTGGCATCGGCGATTTGCTCGGCGATAAATCCGCGCAATGCATTTTTGCTCATAACAGCGGCATCAATGATTTCACCGGCGAGAACTTTAACTGTCTCTTTCAGCACTTTGGTGCTGCCGTCTTTGCCTACCAGTTCAATTTTCAGATTGCCTGCATCAGCAACCAAGGCTGATTTTTCACTACCGTAGAAGTCGCCAGCCCCCATGTGCGCTACGTGTGACTTGGATTCAGCAGACCAGGCGCCCATTTTGTGGGGGTTTTTGCGCGCGTAATTTTTAACTGACAGAGGCGCGCGGCGGTCGGAGTTGCCTTCGCGCAATACTGGGTTTACGGCACTGCCTTTGATCTTGTCGTAACGGCCTTTAACATCTTTTTCAGTGTCATTGGCTGGGCTTTCCGGGTAGTCAGGCAGCGCATAACCCTGAGCTTGCAACTCTTTAATGGCCGCTTTTAATTGCGGAATAGAGGCGCTGATGTTGGGCAGTTTGATGATATTGGCTTCTGGCGTAGTCGCCAGCTTGCCCAGTTCGGCCAGGTGATCACCAATGCGTTGGGCTTCGCTCAGGTATTCGGGGAAGTTGGCAATAATACGGCCAGCCAGCGAAATATCGCGGGTTTCTATAGCAATTCCAGAGGACTGGGTGAACGCTTGCACTATCGGAAGTAATGAATAGGTCGCTAACGCGGGGGCTTCATCGGTTTGGGTGTAGATAATCTTTGAATCGGTCATTTTTTACGTTACTCCGTTAATGCGGGCTATCACAATGGGTCGGGCGCGGGTAGCGCCAAGCTCGGCAGGCCTTAAGCTTGCCTGGTCACATCGAAAGCATCTCGGTGCCGACTGGTCATCGGGCGAGATAGATTTTCACGAAAAACTCAAGCAAAAAATTTGGGAGCAGAGGCCCCTGAAAATTGCGCGCGCAGTATAACAGTGCTGTACACTTTTGGCATTCTCAAGCGCCCACCTTCTGGTGGGTGTTTGCTTTGTAAAACCCTGTTTGTGAGTGATCGACCCAAGATGGCCTCCTTAATCTTGTTCAATAAACCCTATGGCGTACTGTCGCAATTTACCGCGAAAGAGGATCGTCCAACCCTGGCGCAATACATTCGCATTCCCCATGTTTATCCGGCGGGGCGCCTGGATCACGACTCTGAAGGTCTGTTACTGCTTACCGATGATGGCGATCTGCAGCATCACATCTCCCACCCTGCCCATAAACAACCCAAAACCTACTGGGTCCAGGTAGAGGGTGCACCTAACAGCTACGCTTTAACCCAGCTGCGCCAGGGCGTTGCCTTAAATGACGGGATTACCCAGCCAGCAGAAGTACGCCTGATCCCTGCGCCCAAACTCTGGGAGCGAGACCCGCCAATTCGCAGCCGCGCCAATATTCCCACCCAATGGGTGGAGATAATTATCAGCGAAGGGAAAAATCGTCAGGTGCGCCGTATGACCGCGGCAGTGGGCCACCCCACCCTGCGCCTGGTTCGCGTAAAAATTGGCCCCTGGACGCTGGAGGGATTGGAGCCAGGTAAATACCGGGTGGAAACCCTGCATATGCCCAAGTCCGCGAGTAAACCAAGCCGCCCAGGGCGCGCACCTATTGGCGCTAGAGCGTCCAACCAACCTGGGGGACAAGGTAAAAACAGCGCTAATCCCGCAAGCACCAAACCTCGCAGTGCTAATTCAGGCGCTGCCAATTCAGGTAGTGCAACCCCAAGTAAAAGCGCGACCCAACAGGGAGGGAGAAGAGCGGATGGGGAGCAGGCGGGAAAATCCAACTTCAAGGCTAAAACGTCTGCTGCTAAAAAACCGGCAACTACAACTAAAACGACAACAAGAGCCCAGTCCAAACCGGCCACTAAAACACTGGTCATTCAAAAACCCAAACCGCGGGTTTTGCCACCAACTACCTGACATGCTGCAATCCTGGCCCCGCGCTTGTCGGGGCTAGTATCTAAACATCAAGCCTTTTTCTCGATACTCACGGATATAAACGCCGTGGCTGCCATCTCTCAACGAGCGCCTTATCACGTAGCTAGTATCCAGCTTATTGTGCTCCACTTCCCCCAAATCAATAATTTGCTCTTTGGCCAGGGGCTTGAGTAAATCGCGCACCACAATGATTTTTGGTAGGTGCCGTAATTTAGTATTGGTTTCCAGAACTATACCCACCAAACCATTTTGCAGCTCAACCAGACTACCTGGCGGGTAAAGGCCAATACACTTGATAAACTCCAATGCCAAGCGCTCATCAAAGTGAGTGCCGCGATCCTTATAGATACGTTTAAGGGCATCGGTGCTGGGAATAGCGCGCGAATAACAGCGGTCGCCGGTCATAGCATCATAGGCGTCCACTATAGAGACTATGCGCGCATAATCGGAAATGCCCGCCGCCTTGAGTTTACGGGGATAACCGCCACCATCCACCCGTTCATGATGGCTGTAAGCGACATCCACGACTATGTTAGGTACACCTGGCGAGGACATGAGCAGATTGCGCCCATGAACAGTATGGGATTTGATAATGCTGAATTCCTTAGCCGAGAGCGGGTCCGCCTTGTTGAGGATTGGCAGAGGTACGCGCATCTTGCCCACATCGTGCAACAGGCCGCAAAGCCCCAGTCGCTCCAATTCCTCTTCGCTCATTCCCAGATGGCGACCAAAGGCAATGGATAAAATGCACACATTCAAACAGTGCTCTTCGGTGTAGGCATCTTCGCTGCGCATGCGCACCATCCAGAGCAGTGCATCGGGGTTGCGCAGTATGCTATCGACACAATCTTTAACTGTGGCTTTGGCTTGTTCGGAGGGAATTACGGCGCCGAGGCGAACATCATCCAACAGGCTTCTGGTCAGCTGCCGCGCCTGGCGAAAAACACCTATGGCTTGCTGATGCTCCTGCTGAGCTTCGACTTTGTTAATGTAGGCTTTAGCTTTGGGGTGAATATGGCTGGCGCCATTGCGAATTTCCGGGGGAACCCACTCTTCTTTGGTCGCATCTACCCACACATAGGTAGCGTACTTGGCCACCGCATCTATATCGTCGAGGCTTTCAACCATAAAGCCCTGCATCAGAAATGGCGTGTCCTGCCAGTCCCGATCCAGCTTGGAAATATACATTCCAATTTTCAGCTCAGATATATGGATTTTGATACTACCAAAGCGAGTATCCATATAGCCGGGCCTGACTTCTCGGCTACTCAAAGCTACCTCACTAAAGCAATTTATAGTTTTTTATACTGGATTCACGTTTACGAACCTATGCCGTTAACCCAGCGCCCAAGCTTAGTGGAAACCTTCAGGCTTTAGGATAACCATATAAATCAGCTTAAATCCAATGCTTATTGCAGTTAGGTACTCAGATCCCTGATGAAGTTAACCTTTGGCTTGCTCCCACAGCTGGTTCATCTCATCCATACTGGCCTCTGTTAAAGGCTTGCCCGCATTGGCCTCCATATAGCCGAAGCGGTTTTCAAACTTTTGATTAGCCCGACGCAATAACTGCTCCGAATCCAATTTGAGATAACGGGCGATATTGACCACAGCAAAGAACAAATCGCCAATTTCCTCAGCAATCGCCTCCTGGCTATCGCCCATTAACGCCTCTTCCACTTCAATCAATTCTTCGCGCACCTTGGCGATGGGGCCGTGCACGCTGTCCCAATCAAAACCAACACTGGCCGCGCGCTTTTGCAGCTTGGCGGCGCGGGTGAGCGACGGCAGGTTTAAGGGCACATCGGCCATTAAGCCCTGGGCACCTTTAGCGGCGCGCTCCTCCTGTTTGATAGCCTCCCAGCGCGCTTTCACATCTGTAGGCAGGGTGTTGCGATTATCCACC
>CBIMZH010000081.1:0-8655 GCA_966248255.1 uncultured Cellvibrio sp. | reverse complement strand
CGTTTTCATTCAGCGTGAAATCACCGGCGTTATAGGCTTTGCGCGTTGCATTAAAATCAGCCACTACAAAATCGCGCGGGAAACCTGCTGGTGGATCAATCGCATCGCCATAACCGCTGTTAACTTTGGACAACAAAGTGACCAAACCCAGGCTGTCCTGAGTGATGGGCATGATAGTCGACGTGCCCGAGCCAGTTAACACGCGCGCAACTGGATCCGTCAGCGTACCATCGGTTGGATCGTAGCGCTCGGAGGTGATATTGCGATCATTCACAATTAAACCGGATTTGAGCTTGATGTCCTCATCCAGATCCCAGGTTAAATCGGCGCGGAAGGTGTTGTTATCGCGCTCAACAACGTCCTTGCGAATAGTGGGAGAGGAGAAGAAATAGTTGAGCGGGTTGGTGATATCAAAACCGTAACTCATTTCTGCCAGATCGCCGTTGGAGCGGAAATCGTAGGAGAAATAGGTTGGGTTTAAACCATTAATAGCCTGACGGGTAGGTGCATCGGGATTAGTGTAGCTCGAAGCCAGGGCATCCAGGTTAAAACGATACTGCTCTTCATCGTGTTTGGAGTTGGCATTGCCGAACATCACATCCAGATGCAGATCTTCACTCAGCTCAATCTTGCCCGACAGCACTACTTGATTGAAGTCGGTTTTACTGAATTGGCCACGGCTTTCTACACGCGGTGTTACGCCAGTAAATTCACCGGCAACGGCAACACGACCGGCATCATCCAGCACTATGCTGGTTGGGGTAATTGAGTTAAAGCTGTTGCGGAATTGGGCGAAGAAATTATAGGAAGTGACGTCGGTTTTCAGGTCCGAGTGCAGATAATCCAGAGTGAACTCCATGGCATCTGTAGGACGGAACTGGATAGAGCCAGTAATACCTGTGCGCTTTTGATCGGTATTAAATGAGTCCATACGCGGCAGGCGCGGATAGAGCATGTAATCCAAAGACTCATTCATCACTTTGCTGTCATTGGGATCAAGATCCGGATAGTTAGCCAAAGGGTTGGCAGTACCATCTATATCTACGCTGGAGTCGTTGCCAACAAAGCTGCGGTTGGAGTTGTCGTAAGGCGAGGTGAAGCGTACAGAGCCAAAACCTTCCTGACGAATATTGCGCTCTGATTGCGCAAAACTCACAAGCACACCCAGCTTGTCGTCAGCAAAGGTATTACTGAACATGCCCACCAGGCGCGGATCGTTTTCGCCAGTGAGGTTATCTACAGCCATAGAGCCGCCAACTACGGCGTGCATGCCCGGATTATCAAAAGGTTTGGCGGAATAGAGCTCAACAGTAGAAGCGAGGCCACCTTCTTCCAGTGAGCCCTTGGCTGATTTATTCAGCACAATTTTATTAAAAAGTTCAGAGGCAAAAACGTTAAAGTCAAAGGAGCGGCCGCGGTTTACGCCGCCAGATGAATCGAGACCACCGGCACTGGATGGCACCTCCATACCATTAAGGGTAGTGGCACTAAAACCTGGGCCAAGACCGCGCACAGTAATGTTGCGCCCTTCACCGCCCTCGCGGGTAATGGCCACACCGGGCACCCGCTGCAGGGATTCGGCCAGGTTGAGGTCGGGCATTTTACCCATGTCTTCGGCGACAATCGCGTCGACGTTGTTCGCTGAAGTGCGCTTGGTATTCAGGGCGTTAGCCAAGCTGGCGCGGAAACTGCCAGTTACCACAACTTCTTCAACGGAACCATTGGAATTTGAATTTGCATCCTGTGCATAGCTGGCTACTGGCAAGCTAGTGGCAGCAAGTGCAATGACAAGTGGGTTGATAGTAAATTTCTTCATTTGAACTCCTCGTTATTATTACGCTGTTTTTTTGTATAGAATATTGATTTTTAGCCATATCAAACTTAGCCAAGACTTATAAAAGATCAAATCAATTGAGCTTTGATTTCGTCTTTGCCTGACCGACTACAACAGCATGCACGATTTTAGGCGCCACTCGTTTTATTGCCTTTTATCTTTTTTTATTTGCACCTGGCTGCGTTAAAGAAAGCCCGCGCCCTGAGGCAGCTGCGCGGGAAGATCGCTATGAAAGAGCAGACAGTAAAAAGATAAACACAGGTTCCAAGGCAAGTTTTAGGTTGGATTTTTTTTAGCTGTGACAAAAATTTAAAGTGTTATTTTTTGCCCAGCCAGGTCGTCGCCGTTGGATTGATTCTGCGAGCAATGGATACCCAAATCAAACCAATCACTAAATAAACCAAGTCAACTTATGTATAGATACGCGGGATTAAGCTAAATATTTTTAAATCCCGGTAAAACCTCAGTGAGCAGCGTACGCAGGGCCGGATTGTGATTATCGCGGCGGTAGGAATAGGCCAGCTCCACCGGACGAGCCGGGCTGGTCTGGACTTTACGCAGTAAAATGCCATCAAAGTGCAAGCTGGCGGCAGTGCCGGGAATAAGCGCACAACCTATGCCCGACTGCACCAAAGCCAACATCGTGTGAATTTGCGCGACATATTCAACGATTTGTGGCGCGACATTTTCCGCTTGAAAACAATTAACCAAAAGATCGTGAAAGTAGCGCGCCTCATAGGGGGAATACATGAGGAAGGGTTTGTTTTCCAGGCTGCTGAGGTTCAGGGTGTCCGGCCACAGCGACTCCTCCTGTTTGGGAATGGCCAACAACAGCTCTTCGCCACTAAACAATTCGGTATTCAATTCACCATCATGGCTGTGGGGGCGCATTAAACCTATATCCAGCTCCCCCGCATGCAGCGCTTCCAACTGTGCCCCCGTGACCAGCTCCTTCAAGGTGAGCGAAATATCCGGCGCCAGCTCGCGCAAGCGGCGCACTATCGCCGGCAGCAGTTGATAGCCGGAGGAGGCGGTAAAGCCAATAGCGAGCGATCCTTTTTCACCTTTGGCGTTGCGCCTTGCCGTTGCTGCCGCCTCTTCTGCCAGGCGCAAAATTCGCGCTGCATCGGGGAAAAAAGCTTTGCCTGCGGCCGTTAAACGCACAGTGCGGCTGGTGCGCTCCAGGAGTTGCACACCGACATGATGTTCCAACAAGCGAATTTGTCGGCTCAGCGGAGGCTGGGTCATATTCAAGCGCTCAGCCGCCCGACTAAAATGCAATTCCTCTGCAACTGCAACAAAGCAGCGTAATTGGCTTAGCTCAAACATTGGCTGTTTCTCTAACCTCGGCAACCCTGACACATAAATAAAAAAGCTCCGTTAAAACGGAGCTTTTTCTAGGCATTTTCGCGGCGATTAAACCTTGAAATTATCGATTTGTTTTTTCAGCTCAGCAGATTCGTTAATCAAGTGCGCGCCACTGGAGTTTACCACCTGGGCGTTATCTGCCACCTTCTCCGACAGCGAGTGTATCGCGGTAATATTTTTACTCACCTCATTGGCAACCGAACTCTGCTGATGCGAGGCGGTGGCAATCTGGTGATTCATATCGTTGATGATGGTGATATTGCTGCGGATTTTATCCAGCGCCGAACCCACGCGCGAGGCGGTATCTATAGTTTCGCGCGCTGAAGCAGTACTGGTATTCATTGCCTGGTGCGCTTCATCGGCAGCGCGTTGCAGCTGCACGATAATCGATTCGATCTCTTCGGTAGAGGCGCGCGTTTTTTGCGCCAGCGAACGCACTTCGTCTGCCACCACCGCAAAGCCGCGGCCCTGTTCACCTGCGCGCGCCGCTTCAATGGCGGCGTTAAGTGCAAGCAAATTGGTTTGTTCGGCAATGGTGCGAATAACTTCCATCACCGAGCCAATATTCACCGAGTTGTTTTTCAGCACCTGAATTTTTTGCGCGGTGGATTCTATCTGACCGGTCAGACGATTTACGTTTTCCAGTGACAGGCTAACAATTTCATTGCCCTCGTTAGCGAGAATGCTGGTGGCATTGGTGCGCTCCGCAGTGTCGCCGGCGTGGCGAGCAATTTCTGTCGCCGAAGCTGACAGCTCTTCCACCGCAGTGGCTACCAATTCAATTTCGCGCAGCTGCTGCGCGGTTGAATTTACGGTGCTTTCAGTTGCGCTGCCCATGGTGCTCACATTGCTGCGCACCTTGTCGTTCACCTGCACAACATTGCGAATAATCAGCGCAATATGCTCCATCACGCGATTAAAGTTGTGTGCCAGCTCGGCAATTTCATTTTGGCTGTGGGTGGGCAGGCGGCGAGTCAGGTCGCCACCGCCATCGGCAATTGCCGAAAGTGAGCGAGTTACCTCGGACACAGGTGCAATAACCATCGAGCCCATCAACCAAAACACAGTAACCATGGTTGCCAATAACAGCGCAATAACCGTGAAGATATTGGTGCTAATTTGGCTGCTCAGGGTGTCCTGCAGGTCCTGAGTGGAAAAGGTGATGTCATAGCTGCCAATAGTGGTGCCGTTGTACACAATGGGGATCGACTTGCGCTCCAATTGATTGCGGCTGTCATCATTGTCCACGGCTTTGGCCAGCTCCTTACCGCGGTGATCTACCACGTGAATTGAGGTCACCAGCGAGGTGTTTACCAGCGACTTGGCGATGGCCTCGATTTGCTGGAAGTCGTAGGCGAACACGGCTTCCAGGATTGAGCTGTTGGTCAGCTCGATCATGGCCGTGGTTTCCGACTGCAACTCGGTTTCCAGCTTGCCTTTGGCAATAGTGTAATTAGTGAAGGCGACTAATAAGGCGATCACCACCATGGTGATACCCAGCCAAATCATCAGATTGGTGCGTAGAGATTTTTGTACCATGTTCCCCCCGAAACTCGTGCTTTAAAGCCGTAATATTATTTATCGGCAGTTATTTTTATGCCTTTAGTTGGATAAGTTTTAAGCTGACGGTGAACAACGAGCCAATTTCGCTCACATCCTGGATTGATGGCGATCCTGCAGGTGCCGCTAGACGGTAATTAGATTCGTTTTTTGTTATGCCGTTGGGTGATTATAGCCACTAATCAAACTTATGGGTTTTGTATATCCACAAACTTTCCCTTACCCCTGGCTGAGCAAACTAGTTGAAAAATATGCCAAAAACAACAATGCCGAGCTAGTTTTCACTAAGCTCGGCATTGTTAATCGCAAAAAAGTCTAAGCGATTTTTATCCTAGTCATCGCCATCCGGGTCATTGCCACCGGCCATTCCCAGGTCCTTGAGTTTGCGTGTAAGGGTGTTTCGCCCCCAGCCCAGCAGGTTGGCGGCATCGCGCTTGCGCCCCGCGGTGTACTTGAGCGCAGTTTCAATCAGCGCCCGTTCAAAGGTGGGTACAGCTTCGCTGAGCAGCTGGTGTTGACCGCGCGCCAGCGCCTGGTCCGCCCAGTGACGCAGCGCCTTTTCCCAGTCATCGGCGGGGGTGCTGGTCTCTTTGTGGTCGAGCAGCTCGGGCGGCAAGTCCTCAATATGCACCTCGCGCCCCGAGGCCATCACCGTAATCCAGCGGCAGGTGTTTTCCAGCTGGCGCACGTTGCCCGGCCAGGGCAGGGAGCAGAAGAACTCCTCGGTCTCAGGCAAAAGCACTTTAGGGTCTACATTCAGCTCAGTTGCAGCTTTATGCAGGAAGAAGCGTGCAAGTTTGGGGATATCTTCGCGGCGATTGGCCAGCTTGGGGATATGGATACGGATCACATTCAAGCGGTGGAACAAGTCTTCGCGGAAGCGGTTTTCCGATACCAGGGTTTCCAGGTTCTGGTGAGTCGCGGCAATAATGCGCACATCCACTTTTACCGGGGTATGACCGCCAACGCGGTAAAACTCGCCGTCAGCCAATACGCGCAGCAATCTTGTTTGAGTTTCGGCGGGCATATCACCAATTTCATCGAGGAACAGCGAGCCGCCATTGGCCTGCTCAAAGCGCCCCTGACGCTGAGCCGCAGCACCGGTAAAGGCACCTTTTTCGTGGCCGAAAAGCTCGGATTCCATCAAATCCTTGGGAATTGCCGCCATGTTCAGCGCAATAAAAGGACCATTGCGACGCGGACTGTGGCGGTGCAGCGCGCGCGCCACCAATTCCTTACCTGTACCCGACTGACCGTTAATCAACACGGTGATGTTGGATTGCGACAGGCGACCAATCGCACGGAAAACCTCCTGCATCGCCGGTGCCTCACCGATAATTTCGGTATTAGTCTCCAGCGAGTTGTCGGACGCCTGCTCGGACTTCTGCTCCAGGGCGTGAGCCAGCGCGCGCTGGGTGACAGCTACGGCATCATCCACGTCAAAGGGCTTGGGCAAATATTCAAAGGCACCCCCCTGGTAGGCAGCAACGGCGCTGTCCAGGTCCGAGTGGGCGGTCATGATGATAATGGGGATTTCCGGGTGGGTTGCATGCAGGTTGCTCAGCAACACCAGGCCATCGGTACCGGGCATGCGAATATCGCTGATAATCGCATCCGGGGTATCGCGGTTGAGCTGATTCATGGCGGAATCGCCTGAATCAAACACCCGGGTTTCAATATTGGCTTGCTGCAGTGCCTTTTCCAGCACCCAGCGGATAGACCGATCGTCGTCAATAATCCAGACTTTGTTAGACTTCTGCATGTTGCGCTTCCATAGGTAGGTAAAGGGTGAAGCGGGTATTGCCCGGCTCACTCTGGCACTCAATCAGGCCGTGGTGTTGATGGATAAGGTGTTGCGAAATGGTTAAACCCAGGCCGGTGCCTTCGGCCCGGCCGGTAATCATCGGGTAGAAAATATTTTCAATAATATCGGCGGGTATACCCGGCCCGTTGTCGACTATGTCGATGCGACAGACCAGTGAGTGATGCTTGCGGCCAATGGTGTACTGGCGCTGGATACGAGTACGCAGCTGGATAACACCGTTTTTAACATCCGCTTCCAGCAGCGCCTGCATAGCATTGCGCACTATATTGAGCAGCGCTTGAATCAACATTTCCTTATCCCCTTGCAGGTTGGGGATACTCGGGTCGTAATCGCGGATCAACTTAATCGCATCGCTGCTTTCAGCTTTGATAATACTGGCCACCCGCTCTATGGCCTCGTGGATATTGAGCGTCTGCCACTGCGGCAGCTGATTGGGGCCCAGCATGCGGTCGACCAGATTGCGCAGGCGATCGGCCTCATCAATGATGATGCTGGTGTATTCGGTCAAATTGGAATTGGGCAGTTCGCGCGCCAGCAGCTGGGCGGCACCGCGAATGCCGCCCAAAGGGTTTTTAATCTCATGGGCCATGCCGCGAATCAGATTGCGAGTGGTTTCGTGGGAGGCGGTAAGCATTTCCTCACGGCTGATACGCAGCAAGCGGTCGATAGGCTGAATTTCAATAATCAGGCCGTCATGATCGCCAAAGGGGGTCACGGTATAGTCCACAGTGACATGGCCACCGCTCAATAAACGCCACTCGGCGTGACGCTTGGTGTAATGATTAGCCTGAACCGCCGCCATTTTCAGCTGGCGATCTGTCTCATCGGATTCGTAAAAAAAGTAGGTGATGGGCTCACCGGTATTGCTTTCGCAACTCATTGCCAACAGCGCCTCGGCGGCAGGATTCATGTGCGTAAGCAGCAAATCGCTATCAACCAGCACTATAGCGGTACTTAAACTATCCAGGATCGATTTATAGATATCGGGGGAATTCACCAGCACTTGCTCTCTGAGGCGCCTCGACAATGGGCAGCAGGTTTACTGCAAAAATCGAACCAATAGCCAAAACCTCCGGAAATCGCTATTTATCGGCCTTGCAGGGTATTTTTTGGAGCATAGCGCTTTTTTGTTTGCACCAATACAGTGCATGGCCATTTAGTTGGGCTTTGGTGAGGCATTATTTTTAACCGGTGGTCGCATAAGGTTCACAGTGACCGACTCGGATGTGCCCAAACTTAGACCATTGGCATCCATAGCTTCGACGCTGATGACATGGGTTCCGCGGGGAATTTCACGCACTATGATACTGGTGGATTTGCTCTCCTCCAGCAGCTCTCCATCCATGTAATAGACCAGTACATCCTCTTCGCGCAGCTCCGGCTGCAACGCCACCGCCACCGCGAGATCGCGCTGCCCTATGGGAATGCCCACTTCATTGCGCGGGCTGACAATACGCAGCTGATAACTGAACGCCTCCTCCGGAGCCGGCTGGCTAGTCGCCACAGGGGCCTGACCCGTACCGCCAGGTACAGTATTCAGCTCGCGCAGCTGCACCTTTTCAGCGCCCTGGGTGTTGGGGTTATCGGTATAAATCACATTGCCATCTTTGTCGTGGGTTTTGTAAACCTCCGCTACCACCACCAGCGACCAAAGCAACAAACACAGAGATACCAAAATGCGCATAAAAGGCTCCTATTTGCCAAGCCAACCGAGATTACTCGTTCATTGGACAAAGAAAAAGCCCGCCAGGTTTCCCCGGCGGGCTTTTCGCTGTGCAGCCTGAGCAGTTTTGCCGATCACTCGACAAAACTGCGACTCATTACACGCTGTAGTAGAGTTCGAATTCTACTGGGTGTGGAGTCATGTCTACGCGCTGGATGTCAGCACGCTTCAGCTCAATGTAAGACTCGATGAAGTCTTTGCTGAATACGCCACCGCGAGTCAGGAACTCGTGGTCTGCTTCCAGGTTTTGCAGAGCTTCTTCCAGAGAGGCGCACACGGTTGGGATCAGTGCTTCTTCTTCTGGCTCCAGGTCGTACAGGTCTTTGGTTGCTGGCTCACCTGGGT
>CBIMZH010000080.1:0-8668 GCA_966248255.1 uncultured Cellvibrio sp. | reverse complement strand
GGGAGTCAGATAAAAAAAGCCTAAAAATTTTTTTCTTTCCATCATGACGATTAAAAAAGTCTGCGCTATAAATTAGCGGTGTTCAGCGGAAGAACAAATTTGGCTCAAGCGGATGGGCAACAGAATTCCGGGTAACAAATTCCAAACAACATTTCTAGTAACACAGCAAATTGTTTTTCAGGTGACATTATGAGCGATGAAGATTCCATCCACGACGAGGAAATGGAAGAGACAGGTGCGGAGGATGAGGTAGAGGCAGAGGACGAAGAAGGCGGGGATGGCGAGGATGCCGGCTTCTCCGGATCGGGTGGTGGCAGCAGCACCAAGGCCGCCGCCGAGTCTGAAGCGCTGGAGGATTTCTCCATAGCTTCGCGGCAAAAGGCCAGGGATGAGCTGGAGGCGCAAATTGCCGAGTTCCTGGCGCGCGGTGGCAAAATTAATGAAGTGCCAGCCAATGTCACTGCCGACCCACCAAAAAAGCCGACTTCTGACTACGGCGGTCGCCCCATATAAGGCGGCAGGCAGCGGCCAATAGCCGCAATAAAATGGCTCCCATAGGGGGCCATTTTTTTTGTGTCATTTTCATTAAATGGGCAAGCTAATTGCTAAAAAAATGCAATAGAATGGCCATGCCTCGGGACCTCAAACCTTTATAGATCCCGGCTTGGCCAGCCGCAGGCAGCAAAGCGGTGTGGGTGACTAGCTGCGCTTAAAAAATATCCATTTTGGCCAAAAATAAGGGTGAAACCATGCTACTAACGCTCGTATTCATGTATTTGCTGGTAACTGTCGCTATAGGCCTCTGGGCCGCCAAACGCGTTAAAGGTACAGCAGACTATGTGGTTGCCGGACGTCATCTGCCGCTTATTATGGTGGTAACTACCACCTTCGCTACCTGGTTTGGTTCCGAAACCGTACTGGGTATTCCCGCCCGCTTTGTCGAAGACGGACTCAACGGCATAGTTGAGGATCCATTTGGTGCGGGCACCTGTCTGATTTTGGTGGGCCTCTTCTTTGCCGCCAAGCTCTATCGCATGACCCTGCTGACGATCAGCGACTTCTACCGCGAGCGCTTTGGCAGCCAGGTGGAGCTGGTCTGTTCGCTGATGATTATCCTCAGCTATCTCGGCTGGGTTGCCGCTCAAGTTACGGCCCTGGGCCTGGTATTTAATCTGCTCAGCGGCGATACCCTGAGTGTTACCGGTGGTATGGCCATAGGTACGCTGATTATTATGACCTACACCCTGTTTGGCGGTATGTGGTCTGTTGCTGTGACAGATTTTATGCAAATGATTGTGCTGGTGGTGGGCCTCACTGTTATTGCCATCTACGCGGGCAATCTGGCCGGCGGTGCCGACAAGGTTATCGCCCTGGCCTCGCAAAAAGAGCTGTTCAACTTTTTGCCGCCGCCAGACTTTAAAGAAATTCTGTTCTTTATAGGCGCGGCAGTAACGCTGATGTTTGGCTCTATTCCGCAACAGGACGTATTCCAGCGGGTAATGTCGGCGAAAAATGAAAAGGCCGCAGTGCGCGGCCCAATTATCGGCGGTACTTTTTATATTCTGTTTGCCTTTGTACCTATGTTTCTGGTGACCAGCGCACTGATTATCATGCCCGAAGAGGCTGCTAATCTGATTGCTGAAGATCCGCAAAAAGTTATCCCGGTACTGGTTACTCAGCACATGCCCTTTGTGATGCAGGTGTTTTTCTTTGGTGCGCTTTTGTCTGCACTTATGTCGACCGCTTCGGCCACACTCTTGGCGCCATCGGTGACATTTATCGAAAACATCTATCGTCAATTTGTACCCCGTGGCAGCGACCAGCAGGAGCTGCGCAATATGCGCATCGCGGTATTTATTTTTAGCCTGTGCGTTTGCGGCTACTCCATTGCGTTGGAAGGCACCTCCATTTACGACATGGTGTCCAGTGCTTACCAAATCCCGCTGGTAGGTGCTTTTATCCCGCTGGTGTTTGGTCTCTACTGGAAAAAGGCCACTACTCAGGGCGCAATTTTCTCGATTGTGCTGGGTATCTGCTTCTGGCTGGTGTTCACCTTTACGCCGGCAGGCGAGGAGTTCCCCGCACAGCTCGCCGGTCTGTTTGCCTCTTTGGTGGGCATGCTGATTGGCTCACTGGGCAAGCAGGCAATTAAAAATCACCACGGCAAACACTATATTCTGCCTGGCGTTCAAGCCACTAACTAATTAACTGGCTAGCGAGATCGCTGGCCCGCTGCGGCGGGCCAGCAGGTCTTTTCCGGCGAGTGTTACTGCGCCCAAACCTGGGCCAGGCGCATAGCCGCTACCCCCTGCGAATAATCCTGCTGCAATTAAAGTCGCCTGCTAATAAGTGGTATGATTTGGCCACTTCCGAATTCACGCATTAAGTTCCTATGTCCAGCACTCCCTCTTGGTCCAATACATCCTCTCAGTCCAATGCGCCCACCCGACTGCGTATTGCCACGCGCAAAAGTTTGCTTGCCCTCTGGCAGGCAGAATATGTAAAGGCTGAGCTTGAGCGCCATCACCCTGGCCTGCAGGTGGAGCTGGTACCAATGACCAGCCGCGGCGACAAGATCCTCGATGTGCCTCTGGCCAAAGTGGGTGGCAAGGGCCTGTTTGTGAAGGAGCTGGAGCAGGCGCTGCTGGAAAGCGCGGCGGATATTGCGGTGCACTCCATGAAGGATGTGCCTATGGAGTTCCCCGAGGGCCTGGGCCTGGCGGTAATTTGCCCGCGTGAAGATGCCCGCGATGCGTTTGTGTCCAATCAATATGCCTGCCTGGCAGAGCTGCCTGCAGGTTCGGTGGTGGGCACCTCCAGCCTGCGCCGCCAGTGCCAGCTGTTGGCCAAGCGTCCGGATCTGCAAGTGAAATTCCTGCGCGGCAATGTGCAAACACGGCTGAAAAAGCTCGATGATGGCGAATACGACGCAATTATCCTCGCTGCCGCAGGGCTGATTCGTTTGGAGCTGGAAGACCGTATTCGCGAACTTATCGCCCCCGAGTTTTCCCTGCCCGCCGGTGGCCAGGGCGCCGTGGGCATTGAGTGTCGTCTGGCCGATAGCGCGACTCTGGCGCTGCTCCAGCCACTGCACCATCAACTAACGGCGGAGCAGGTCAGCGCCGAACGCGCTATGAACCGCCGTCTGCAGGGCGGCTGTCAGGTGCCTATCGCCTGCTATGCGCTGCATCGCGATGACCAGTTGTGGCTGCGCGGTTTAGTTGGCGCACCGGATGGCAGCCAATTGCTATTTGATGAAATTCAGGGCCCGATTGCCCAGGCGGAACAGCTGGGGGTGACCCTGGCCGAACGTCTCTTGGCGGCGGGTGCAGACAAGATCCTGGCCGAGGTCTATGGCAGCCACATCGACTAAACCCTTGCCTACCAGGCCCTGGCGTGTGCTGATTACTCGGCCCCAGGGGCAGGCAGAGCCCTGGGCTGCACTTTTAGCCGCTCAGGGCATGGCCAGCGACTGGGTCAACCTGCTGGCTATTTGCCCGCTGACGGAGGCCGAACAGGAGCGCGCCATTATTAATCGCGTGCTGGATTTCGACCTTTATCAAAAAGCCATTTTTGTCAGTCAGAATGCGGTGCGCTATGGTTTGGAGTGGCTGGATAAATACTGGCCGCAGCTGCCCCTGGGCATAGATTACTTTGCTGTGGGTGGCGCCACCGCCCGCGCGCTGGCGGCAGAAGGTTTAACCGTGGTGGATTTGGCGCAGAGTGAAAACGGCAGCATGACCAGCGAGTCGCTGTTGCAGGCGCCGGGTTTACAGCGGGTAGAAGGCGAAAAAATTCTGATTTTTCGCGGCCTGGGCGGGCGCGGTCATCTCGCTGAGGTGTTGCGCGAACGCGGTGCCCAGGTGGATTACTGCGAGGTGTACCAGCGCCAACTGCCGGCGGATGCCCAGGGCAAATTACTCGCCCTGTGTCGCGATAGGCAAGCTTGGCAGACTTACACTAATGTTATAGCCCTGCACAGCGGCGAGAGCCTGAACAACCTGCTCGCGGTAATGGCGCCGCTGCCTGAGGATGTGCAAGCTCAGCTGTACCAATGCCAGTTGTTGGTGCCTAGCGAGCGGGTGGCAAATTTAGCCAAAGATGCAGGATTTAAATGGGTGATTTGCGCGCTAAATGCAACAGACCCAGCTATGAGTCAGGCGCTAGTCAGCGCCAGGGATTCACACACAATTTAAAGGATTGCCACGGCAATCGAATTAGCAAGAGAAGGCCCAAGTGAGCGACATAATTAACGCGGAAAATTCACCCGAACAAGCCCAGCCAAGCCCAGCCGCTCAGGCGCAGCCGAGCGCAGTTGAGTCTGCGCCTGTGCAGCCGCGCCCGGGGCCACGCGCCCAGGCGCCAAAATCCGAGCGCGCGCGCACCAGCCTCAGTGTTTATCTGCTCGCCTTCTGGGTGATTCTGCTCACCTTTGCGCTTATGGCCGGCGTTTTTTGGCTGTATCACAACTCTCAGCAACAGCAGCAGACCATTCTCGGCTTGCAGATGCGCCTGGAGCAACAGCAGCAGAGTTTTGAAGATGGTCAGCGCAACTTGCAGGACAATATCGACAAAGAGTTGGTCGATCAGCAATCCAATTTGCAAAGCAGTCTGGATTCCCTGGCGCAGGATGTCAGCCGCAACTCGGCGCGTATGAATGCCTTTGCCAGCACCAATCAGGACAGCTGGAAACTGGCCGAAGCCCAGTATCTGTTACGCCTCGCCAATCAGCGCATTCTGCTCGAAAAAGACAGCCAAAATGCCCTGGCCCTGGCGCTTTCAGCAGACGATGTGCTGCGCGAAATTAACCTGGTCGAACTGCTTGGCGTGCGTAAAACCCTGGCCGAAGAAATTGCCGTATTAAAAAATACCGGAGTGGTGGATCGCGAGGGAATTTTCCTGCGCTTAACGGCGCTGTCTAACCAAATTGACGCTATTCCTTTTGTTGAAACCCTGGGGCCAACGCCAGAGGACGAAGACGAACCTGCAGCGCCGGCCAATGAAACCTGGCGTCAACTTGTGACGCGCAAATTTTATGTGCTACTGCACAAGCTGGGCAGCTATGTGCGCGTGCGCGATCACGGCCGCGCGGTCAACGCACTTTTGCCGCCCAGCGAGCAGTCCTATTTGCAACAAAATTTGCATTTGATGTTTGAGCAGGCGCAGGTGGCCGTGCTGCGCAACGATGCGCAAATTTATCAGGAGACCCTGGTCAAAGCGCAAAACTGGATCAACCAGTACTACACGCTAAACGACCAGGCCAAATCTGTGTTGGATGAATTGCAAAGCTTGCAAAACGAAGACATAGCGCCAGAGCTGACCAACTTCAGCAACTCGGCGGCCGCGCTGGCGGATTATATTGTCAAGCGCGAGCAGGCCAGCGCTAAAAATGCAGGAGGCAACTAATGAAACGCCGTCTGCTAGCTTCGCTGCTGTTTGTTCTGCTCGCCGCTGCACTGGTATTTTTGCTGGCCCAGGGCGATGGCTATGTGCTTATCGCCTTCGGCACCAAAACCATAGAGATGACCCTTTGGGTAGCGGCCATGGCGCTGGTGGCGCTGGTGGGTGTGTTCTGGCTGCTTAAATGGGCATTTGCCAGCGGTTTGCATATTGCTCGTCGCTTCCGCGAAATCTTTTTGTTTGGCAGCGTCGAGCGTGCGCAAAAACGCGCCGCCAACGGCATGGTGGATTATCTTGTCGGTGACTGGGTAGAGGCGCGCAAAAAATTGGTGCGCACCCTGGAGCGCATTGAATTTCCCCTGGCTAACCACATAGCGGCGGCGCGCGCCAGTTTTGAAATGGGCGATGAAGACGAGGCCGAGCGTTTACTGGAAATGGCGCGCAAGCTGCCCGATAGCGAATTGCCGGTAACCCTGACCCGCGCGCGTTTATTGGTGCAGGCAGGTCACTACACCCAGGCGCTGGCGGTGGTAAAACCGGTGGAGTTGCAGTTCCCCAAACTGCCCGCGGTGTTGGATTTATTGCATCAAATTTATCTCGCGCAAAATAACTGGCGCGCGCTGCAGGAGTTGTCGCCCGCTATGCGCAAAGCCAAGGTGCTCTCGGTGCCAGAGCTGCAGCAATTGGAAGTGCGCCTGGCCAGCGAACAATTAAAAGATGCCAATATTTCTGCACAGCAAAAACTTATCGCCGAGCGCTTAATGTTTTTGCAAGATGTGTGGCGCAATCTGCCACGCGCGCAACAAAAATTACCCGAAGTGGTTTTTGCCTATGCCCAGGCACTGGCCGACAACTATCAGGATCAGGAAGCTGAAGCCCTGGTGCGCAAAACCCTGGCCGACGACTGGTACGGGCCGCTGGTGAATCTCTATGGTCGCCTGCAGTTAAAAGAAATTCGCGGGCAAATCCGCGTGGCCGAGGGCTGGCTTAAAAAGCATCCCCATGACCCCAACCTGCTTCTCAGCCTGGGCCGTTTGGCGCAGCGCAATGAGCAGTGGGAGCAGGCGCGCGAGTATCTGCAGCAGAGTTTAAAAGTAGATAAACAATTGGAAGCTGCCATGGAGCTGGCGTCGCTGATGGAAAAACTGGGCGATCACAAAGCCAGTGTGGAGTTTTATCGCCAGAGCCTGCAGTTGCTAGAGCACAAGGGTTAACAGGGATTATTGCGAGCTACATGGATGGAAAGACGATTTAATTTGCCCGGCTCGGCACGCCAAATTTTTTCTTACTGTCTTCAGCGGCGCTTTTTAAGCGCCGCGCTCGTTTCACTGTTTGCTTTTTTTCTCTGGATTCAATTTTCACCCCTGCCGCCAACCACCAATAACTACGCCAGCATGCTCACCGCCAGCAACGGCCAGCTGCTGGGCGCCAGTATTGCCCGCGATCAACAGTGGCGCTTTGCCCCGGTGGAGCAGCTGCCAGTTAAATACCAGCAGGCGCTGCTGGAGTTTGAGGATCGCCAATTTTTTTATCACCCGGGGATTAACCCAATCGCCTTAGCGCGCGCTACCTACAGCAACCTGCGCGCCGGTCATGTGGTCAGTGGCGGCAGTACCTTAACTATGCAGTTGGCGCGTATAGAGCGACAGCAGCAGCTGGGCGCCAACCCGTCGCGCAATCTCCACGCAAAATTAATCGAGGCTTTTTTGGCGCTGCGTCTGGAGTGGCGTTTAAGCAAGGCAGAGGTGCTGCGCAAATACGCCAGCGAGGCACCCTTTGGCGGCAATATTATTGGTCTGCGCGCCGCCGCCTGGCGCTACTTTGGCCGTGCACCCGAAGCGCTCAGCTGGGCCGAGGCCTCGCTGCTGGCAGTGCTACCCAATAGCCCTGCGCTGATTCACCCCGGCCGCCAGCGCGATCGCCTTAAAGCCAAGCGCGATAGATTGCTGCAGCGCTTGCACCAGCGCGGCCTGCTCAGCGAACTGGATTTGCAACTGGCGCTACTGGAGCCATTGCCCGAGCGCCCCCAGCCGCTGCCACAGCTGGCACCCCATCTGCTCACCACCCTCAAAGCCAAGTACCCCGAGCAGTCGCTGTTTAATTCCACTCTGGACGCCGGGCTGCAGAGCCGTGTCGCCGCCATAGCCGAGCGCCAGGCGCTGCGCCTGGCCAATGAGGGAGTGCATAACATTGCGCTGCTGGTGATCGACCATCAGCACAATAAAACCCTCGCCTATGTCGGCAACCAGGCCTGGCAGGGTCAGGCGCAGTATGCACCGGCATTGGATCTAATCCAGCGGCCGCGCTCCACCGGCAGTGTGCTCAAACCCTTTTTGTACGCGCTTATGCTGCAGGGCGGCGACCTGACGCCGGAGACACTGGTGGCGGATATCCCCAGTCAGTTCGGCGGCTACAGCCCGGAGAACTACGACCGCGAATACCGCGGTGCGGTACCGGCCAAATATGCGCTGGCCCATTCATTAAATATCCCCGCGGTGCGCATGCTGCGCGATTACGGCATTGGCCGTTTGCAATTGGCCTTGCAGAAGCTGGGCATGAGCACACTATTTCGCCCTGCAGATGACTATGGCTTAACCCTGATTCTCGGCGGTGCTGAGGGTACCCTCTGGGATTTAACCGGCATCTACGCGCGCCTGGCAGCGGTTGCGCGGGATGCCACAGGGGCGCCAGCAGCTGAACCTGCCTTGCTGCTGCAACAGCAGGACTCAGCGAAGCACGACAATCTGATTCACCAGGGCGCCGCCTGGCTCACCCTGCAGGCGCTGATTGAAGTGGCGCGCCCGGGCAATGACAACTACTGGCGGGACTTCGCCGGCAGCCAGAATATCGCCTGGAAAACCGGCACCAGCTACGGTCTGCGCGATGCCTGGGCGATTGGCAGCAATGGCCGCTATACAGTTGGCGTTTGGGTGGGCAATGCCGAGGGCGAGCCGGCCACTTTTCTCAGCGGCCAAACCAGTGCTGCGCCACTGTTATTCAGTGTGTTTGATACGCTGCCCAGTGTGTCCTGGTTTGCCAAACCCGAGGCTGCACTTAAAACCATCAGCGCCTGCCGCGACGATGGTTATCTCGCCGGTGGCCAGTGCGCAGCGGTGGATGTGGAAATCCCGCGCGAGAGCCACTTTGATTTGATCACGCCCAATCATCGCCGCATCCATTTGGATAGCGCCGGCCAATACCGGGTGCATAGCGACTGCGAGCCGGTCAGTGCCATGCAAAGCCGCGACTGGTTTGTGCTGCCGCCAAT
>CBIMZH010000079.1:0-8673 GCA_966248255.1 uncultured Cellvibrio sp. | reverse complement strand
TAATCCAGTTCTGGTTGGTGTAGGTATCCATCACCCCCACTTTAAAGGCGACATTGGCGGGGATCTTGATGCGGAATTTCACCTGACCATTGACGAACTTGCTCATGTCGCGCGCCTGGCGACCGGCGATACCACCGCCAAACCACTCATTGGCCGACTTGTAGTTCCAGGCAATCACATTACTGCCTTCATAAGCGGGCAAGTTTCCGCCTTCCACCGAATTGGTATTCCAGATCCACAAGTCAGCGGTCACCCCCAGCTGCTCTTTGTTGCTGCTTGGGGTGTTGTCGGTAAACACACCAAAGGTGCCGGCTTCCGGCTGCACCTGGCTGCCCAGTTTGACTTCGCCCTGGCCATCCAGCTGATAGACGCGCACATAGTCGATATACATTTTGCCCGGTAGCGGCGCCGTCACCTGGCCAGGGCTGGCAGCATCGGTAAAGTTACCGCCCACCGCCAGGTTAAACAGCAGGTAGAAAGGCGCCTGGAATTCGCTCGACTCCTCATTGATCGGAATGGGGTTTTGATACATATCGTGTTCAACGCCATTGTCGATCACGGTGAAGCGGATCTGCGTATCCGTCCAGTACATACGGTATTTGACAAAGCGATTGACCAGGGGCGCAGCGGCCACATAGGCATTGGCGGTTTGCCAGGCGGTAGAGGCAGCGCAGGTCGGGTTGCCCTCCACACAGGCGGCGCTGGCGTAAAAGATGGCATTGGAACCTACATAGCTGTTGATATCGGCGCTGGGGAAGCCAGCACCGGCGCGACCAGCCGCCGAGTGGCCCATCTCCATAATGTCCAGCTCACCCTTGGCTGGCCAGGAGGCCAGGCTGGTGCCCAGCATCCAGGCAGCGGGCCAGAGGCCTGTGCCCACCTGGGGCGTGCTCATACGGATTTCGACCATGCCGTATTTAATTTGCACCTTGCCGTCGCTGGTGATCTTGCCCGAGGTGAACTCGTGGCCGTTGAGCGTTTCGCGCTTGGCGGTAATCGCCAGGGCTGTAGTAGCTGGCTCGAATGGCACCTGTTCAATGCTCAGGTTGTTGCCGCTGTAATACTCCAGCTCCTGGTTGCCCCAACCGCAGAGGCCGATTTCGCAGCCATCGCCATTAATGGTGTTCCAGGTGGTGGAATCCAGACTGTTGAAATTTTCCTCCCAGAGCAGATTGCCAATGCTGGGATTGAGTACATCTGCCTGTACCTGGGCCCCAGTCAAAGCTGCCGTTAGTGCCATTGAACTGAGCAAACGCGAGGTAAAACGAGACTTGCCGTTTGGATTAAACATGGTGAATACCTTTATCTTTATTATCGAAACTACCCTGTGCGAATTGCGCTGCAAAACCCGAGCGCGAGTGTCCCTGGCGAGCAGAATGGCATGGGCTAAATGCTTGAATCGTCCCGATTAGCGGGCAAAGCAAAGGTGGGCCGTTTCAGATTGGCGGGAGAAAGGTGGGAATTTTACAAAGTTTGAACTGGCGCAAAGGCCGTATTTGAACTGCCGCAAGATGGGGTTTATGCAGGGCCCTGAGCGTAGCGGCGCTTTAACGCCATTACCTCCACCTGATAACTGGCGTACCAATCCGCTTTGCCTTTGGCTTGCGCCTGCTGATGGGCTAGATCCTGTTTCCAGCGCTGAATATGGGCCAGACTCGGCCAGTAGGAAATGGCGATCTCCTGATCGCCTTCGCAGCAGCTGACAAATTCCAGGCAGCCAAACTCAGCCAGCGCCCGCTTGCGCAACTGGCGCGCGGTGGCTGAGTAGCTATCGTCCAGCTGTTTGATTTGGGCGCGAAAAATTACCGCGAATACCTCACCGGCATTAACCATTAAGCAAACCTGAAACAGCGTCTGACACCTGTTGCGCGCCCTGATGAATCTGCGCAATCACCGAGGACACCTGTTGAATTTGCTCGTTGCTCAGCTCGGCGCTCTGCTTAACCGAGGCCATCAACTCATTCACAGTACTGGTGAGTTTTTCGTTGGCTTTTACCACTTCTTCAATTTCCACCGTGGATTGCGCCGTGCGCCCCGCCAGCGAGCGCACCTCATCGGCCACCACGGCAAAGCCGCGGCCCTGATCGCCAGCCCTGGCCGCCTCTATAGCGGCGTTGAGTGCGAGCAAATTGGTCTGATCGGCAATACCGCGAATGGTGGCCACTATGGCGGAGATATTTTTTGATTGCTCGTTGAGCCTGGCCAGCAATTCGTGGGTGTTGCCCACCTGCTCTACTATGGTTTGGGCGACGCTTACCGATTTATCCAGCAGCTCAGAGCCGGTTTTGGCCGTTGCCAAAGTTGCATTGGCGGTATTGTGGGAGAGATTGGCCGCCGCCTTTACCTCCTGGGCATGCTCAATGCGCGCGGTGATGTCATAGGCAAACTTAACAATTTTAACTATATGTCCATTGTCATCGCGAATGGGATTGTAAGTCGCCTCCAACCACACGGTTTTACCTTTGGCCGTCTTGCGCTCAAACTGGCCGCTTTTAAATTGCCCACGCGCCAGTTCAGCCCAAAAGTTAGGGTTATCGCGATAAAACTCCTCAGCGCAAAACATGCGGTGATGCCTGTGGGTGATCTGCTCCAGGCTATAACCCATCAACTGCAAAAAAGGCCCATTGGCAGAGATGATAGTGCCGTCAGGGGCAAAGTCGATCCAGGCAGTGGTGGTGTCGAGCGACTGCTTGATCGATAACAGCTGGTTGAGCTGGGAGTGCGCCTCGGTCACATCACTGGCAATTTTAAATATGTACGCCAGGCGACCCTCGGCGTCTTTGACCGGAAAGTAAACCGCCTCCACCCAGACCGCATCGCCATTTTTTTTGCGCCGTAAAAAGGTGCCCTTGTGGTTTTCATCGGCGCGCAGGTGCCGCCAAAAATCCTCGTACATGGGTGAGGCGACAAAATCCGGATCACAAAAAATGCGGTGGTGTTGCCCTTCCAGCTCCCGCTGGCCATAGCCCATCAGGCGGCAAAAAATATCATTGGCCGCGAGAATCTCCCCCTGGGGAGTAAAGGTAATGGTGGCTACATGGGATTCAATGGACTTAAGCAAGGCTTCCGCTGCCTGACTTTTTTGTCTGCAGGCTTCCAACTCCGGCAGATAATTTTTAAAAAACATAACGAAAGGCCTGATGGCGAAAATCTTTAGGGGGACTTGAGCGTCAATGCTGCTCAGAACCTAATACTAGTCCAGCGGCGAAAATTTGGATCAGTCCAGATTAAAGATTATTTCAGGCAGGATTTTGGGCTGTTTAATCAGGATGGTTTTTTCCCGCCCCAATTCACCGCGCACTATGCTGATATCGCCTTTGGGTACCTTAAACAGTTTGCTGAACCATTTAATGATGTGCTCATTGGCTTTGCCATCCACCGGCGGGGCGGTAATGCGGACTTTAAGGCGCTCGCCGTGCAGACCGACGATTTCGTCGTTGGCGGCTTTGGGTTGGAACTGGCAGTGGAGCAGTAGATCCTGCTCCTGCCAGCTAAAGTGACTCGCCATGATGTGTTGACTCGCCAAGGTTTACCAGCTCAGTTAAAAGATAGAGAACCAGTAACCGACTACCACATCGGGGATAAGGCCCAGGGCTATGGCCATGCGCACTATCAACTTATCGACAATTTGCAGACCGAGCAGGATAAAAATCGGCGAGATATCCAATACCCCGCCAATGGGCGGAATCAAGCGGCGCAGAGGTGCGGCCAGGGGCTTAATCAGCTGGTTGGCAAGGGTGATAATAGGGTTGCTGCTAAAGGGCGCAATAAAGCTGGCGATAATCATGATCACCATGCTCCAGAAGAAGACTTTGGACACTATGGTCAGGGCGCCGAGAATGCCCCAGCAAATAACCAGAATCGGCTGGCTGATGACGCCGGGTGCCCCCATGATAATTGCCAGCAAATAGGTGCCCAGCAGCTGGCAAATAATAATCAGTACTATGGAGGCGAGGTCTATACCGAAGAATCCGGGGATTACCCGGCGCAAAGGGCGCAGCACCGGCATGGTGACTTTCACCAGGCCCTGGCTGATGGGGTTGTAAAAGTCGGCCTTGACCAGTTGCAGCATAAAGCGCAACACCAGCACCAGCATCCACAGGGACAAACAGGTGTAGGCGATCATGTGCAGTATTTCAGCGAGCATCGAGACTCTCCACAGCGTTGAATTCGAGAAGGGTTAAATATTAACAATCAGTTGCCGAGCAATTCCGACAACTCCTGGGCGCGATTGGCACAAGCGGCCATGGCGCGCTGGTAAATGCCGCGAATATCATCGCGCTCAAAACTTAAAATCGCCTGCTCGGTGGTGCCCTTGGGCGAGGTTACCCGGCGGCGCAGCTCAGCCACATCCACATCGCTCGCTTTTGCCAGGCTGGCAGCGCCCAACGCGGTTTGCTGAGTCAGCCGAGTGGCCTGCTCGCGGCTTAGGCCCTGGCTGACACCCGCCTCAATCATGGCTTCCATCATTAAAAAGAAGTAGGCGGGGCCAGAGCCGGAAACGGCAGTTACTGCATTGATCAGTGACTCTTCCGCCACCCACTCCACCAGGCCAACGGCGGCGAGTATCTGCTCCGCCTGTTGCCTTTGTGCCTCAGTCGCCTGGCTGTTGGCAAACAGACCAGAAGCGCCCAGGCGCAGCTGCGATGGGGTATTGGGCATGCAGCGCACTATGGCCTGATCTTCACCCAGCCAATTGCCCAGGCTCTGGGTGGTAATACCTGCCGCCACAGAGATCAGCAGCGGCTTGTGGCCCAGGCTGGATTTGAGGGCCAGGCTCACTTCTTTCAAGAGCTGCGGTTTAACCGCTAACACCACCACATCAGCGGCAGCTGCCGTGGCCATATTGTCGGTACTTACCGCAATGCCAAATTCCTGCTGCACCTTGCTCAGGGTTTCCATGCGCGGCCCGCTGGCGCTGATACTGGCAGGACTAATACCCTCGGCGATCATGCCGCCGATAATGGCCTTGGCCATATTGCCCGCGCCTATAAAGGCGATTTTGGGGGACGAACTCATAAATTTCTCACTTGTATAACGCAATCAAATTGCAGCTGTGTTTAGGTCCAATATTTTAGGTGTAGTGGCGAGATTTTAGGTGTAGTGGCGAGCGCCGAATATATCAGTGCCTACCCGCACCAAGGTTGAACCCTCGGCAACGGCGGCTTCCAGGTCGCCGGACATGCCCATGGATAGGGTATCCAGCGCCAGCCCCTGGCTATTCAGCCGCTCAAGGGCCTGGCGCAATTGGGCAAAGGCGGCGCGCTGTTTAGCCGGGTCATCACTGGCTTCAGGAATCGCCATCAACCCGCGCAATTGGATATTGGGCAGCGCCGCTACCGTCTGTGCCAATGCTGGCAGCTCAGTCAGGTTCACGCCCGATTTGGTCGGTTCATTGTCGATATTCACCTGCAGGCAAACTTGCAGCGGCGGCAAATGCGCCGGGCGCTGTTCACTTAGGCGCTGGGCGATTTTCAGCCTATCCAGCGAATGCACCCAGGCAAAGTGCTCGGCAATAGGCCGCGTCTTGTTGGATTGAATGGGGCCAATAAAGTGCCATTCGATATCCAGCTCGGCCAGCTGCTGCTGCTTTTCCAGGGCCTCCTGCAAATAGTTTTCGCCAAAGCGCCGCTGGCCCCAGGCATAGGCTGCGGCCACAGCCGCTGCCGGTTGGGTTTTGCTAACCGCGATTAACTGCACAGTTTGGGGATTTCGCGCCACACTGGTGGCGGCTTGATGAATTCGCGCGGTGACTTTCGCGAGCTGGTCGTCTATCTTGTGCATATTCTGCTTTTTCGTTTACCCGCAGCAGCCAGCCATGAAGGCCAGCGCGCAGGCGACTAATAACACTGAAAAAATTGAATCCTGGCTGACGCAAAGCCCGGATTTACGTAAACGTCGTAACTGATTTATTTAAAGCCCAATTAATAAGGTAGCTCTAATGGATATCACCGAACTCCTGGCCTTTAGTGCCAAGCAAGGCGCATCAGACTTACACCTTTCGGCGGGCCTGCCGCCAATGATTCGCGTCGACGGCGATGTGCGCCGTATCAACCTGCCGCCCATGGAGCACAAGCAGGTGCACGGCTTGATTTACGACATTATGAACGACAAGCAGCGCAAGGACTACGAGGAATTCCTGGAAACCGACTTCTCCTTCGAAGTGCCAGGTGTAGCTCGCTTCCGCGTTAACGCCTTTAACCAGAACCGCGGCGCCGGTGCGGTATTCCGTACCATTCCCTCCAAGGTGTTAACCATGGAAGAGCTGGGTATGGGCAATGTGTTCCGCGATATCTGCGCAGTACCGCGCGGCCTGGTACTGGTTACCGGCCCCACAGGTTCGGGTAAGTCCACCACCCTGGCGGCCATGATCGACTACATCAATGACAACAAGTACGAACACGTACTCACCATTGAAGACCCTATCGAATTCGTACACGAATCAAAAAAATGCCTGGTCAACCAGCGCGAGGTGCACCGCGATACCCACGGCTTTAACGAAGCCCTGCGCTCCGCCCTGCGTGAAGACCCGGACATTATCCTGGTGGGTGAGATGCGCGACCTGGAAACTATTCGCCTGGCGCTCACCGCCGCCGAAACCGGTCACCTGGTATTTGGCACTCTGCACACCACCTCAGCCGCTAAAACCATCGACCGTATCGTGGACGTGTTCCCCGCCAACGAAAAATCCATGGTTCGCTCCATGCTGTCGGAATCACTGCAGGCAGTCATTTCGCAAACCCTGCTTAAAAAGAATGGCGGCGGTCGTGTTGCGGCCCACGAAATTATGCGCGGCACCGCGGCGATTCGTAACCTGATCCGCGAGGACAAGGTAGCGCAAATGTATTCGGCAATTCAGACAGGTGCCTCACTGGGCATGCAGACAATGGACCAGTGTCTATCCGATCTGGTGGCGCGCCGCATTATCAATCGCGATGCCGCCAAGTCCAAAGCCAAATTCCCCGAAAACTTTTAATATTTAGCCAGGTAGATTGCTATGGACTTTGATCGCTTATTGTCGCTAATGGTTGAAAAGGGCGCGTCGGATTTATTTGTTACTGCCGGCGTGCCGCCTTCGATCAAACTTCACGGCAAAATTGTGCCGGTTACCGCCACACCTCTTGCGCCGGAAAAGGCGCGCGAGCTGGTGTTAAGCGTAATGAATGAAAAGCAGCGCGCGGAATTCCTGGAGAGTAAAGAACTTAACTTTGCGGTGAGTGCGCGCGGCATCGGTCGCTTCCGCGCCAGCGCTTTTTATCAGCGCAATCTGGCGGGCATGGTGTTGCGTCGCATCGAAACCAAAATCCCCGCCATTGATGACCTGGGCCTGCCCGAAGTCATTAAAGAACTGGCGATGACCAAACGCGGCCTGATTATTTTTGTCGGCGCGACAGGTACAGGTAAATCCACGTCGCTCGCCTCCATGATTGGCCACCGCAATCAAAACTCTAAAGGCCACATTATTTCCATCGAAGACCCTATCGAATTTATCCACCAGCACCAGGGTTGCATTATCACCCAGCGCGAAGTGGGCATAGATACAGAGTCGTTTGAAGTTGCGCTAAAAAATACTCTGCGTCAGGCGCCAGATGTAATCCTGATTGGCGAGGTGCGCTCGCGCGAAACCATGGATCACGCCATCGCCTTTGCTGAAACCGGTCACCTGTGTCTGTGCACCCTGCACGCCAACAACGCCAACCAGGCACTGGACCGCATCATTCACTTTTTCCCCGCCGACCGCCACCGCCAACTGTGGATGGACTTGTCGCTCAACCTTAAAGCGATTGTCGCGCAGCAGCTGATTCCCACCCCCGACGGCAACGGCCGCCGCGCCTGTTTGGAAATTATGATTAACACCCCACTGATGCAGGATTTAATTCGCAAAGGTGAAGTAGCGGAATTGAAAGAGTTAATTAAAAAATCCACCGAGCTGGGCATGCAGACTTTCGATCAGGCGCTTTATGCGCTCTATGACGCGGGCGATATTACCTACGAGGATGCACTACTCCACGCCGACTCACCCAATGACCTGCGCCTGATGATCAAACTCGCCTCGGAGACAGACGCAAATTACTTATCGCACGCCGCCGACAGCCTGTCGATTCAAGGCGACGATGCGCAAAACCGCGGCAAAATGTTTTAACCTATCGCGGCTCGCAAGCGTGACACCCTTCACACTTGCGAGCTGCCCTTGGCCAATTCCCACATGCTAATATCCCGGCTTCCATAGGAGCTAGTTCAACAGGATATTGTCATGCCCAGTCTAACCTCACCCAAGGTCAACGCCAGTCGTTACGCCCTGCAATCCCAACTCGGCCAATTTGTCTACTTTTCACCAGCCACCACCGGCGCACAAGGCCGCGCAGTAAAAATCAATAAAGAGTTATTTTTACCTTTCTTTTGCTGTGTCGACCCCAGCACTTACGAAGGTCAATTAATCATCCGCCAAATCGAAAATCTGCGCACCGCCCCCGCCCACAGCTTTTCATCGCACCGCAAAGACAGCAGTCAACATATCGCCCGGCTAAGCAAAATCACCAACAGCTTTGAGCACTTATTGATTGTTAAAAATTTGCATATTTATTATCGGATTAACCAGGAAAAATCTGACAACTCGCCAGCGATTTATATTACAAATATTCGCGATTTAAAAAGTAGCACAGGACATATGAC
>CBIMZH010000078.1:0-8706 GCA_966248255.1 uncultured Cellvibrio sp. | reverse complement strand
GTCCACTATGCCCTTGTTAAACAGCTGCTCGCGACGCTGCTCGTCGTAACTGCCAGTAAGCACTATGCTGGGAATTTTCTTGCCGAGGGTAAAGTCCACCACTTCGCCATTGGGCGCATCGGGCAGATTCAAATCCACCAGAGCGACAAAAAAGCCATCGGGGTTTTGCTCACAAGCTTGCTGGGTTTGCGCCAGGCTGTTGGCGTAAACCGCTTCGTAGGGGAGTGCTTGGGATTGAATCAGGTGACGTAAAACCTTGGTCACCATTTCGCTGTCTTCAACGATTAGAATTTTTTTCATGAAACCAGACTCAACTGCAAGAAAGAATCCGTTGAGTCTAGCCTAAGTTATTGCGAGATGCTTTTGGCGACAAACTTAATGCCAAATAAAACCGGAAACCTGAGTGCCCAGCAGCTGATGGTTGTAGTTGCGCTGCGCGCTCAGGCCTTTGGCCCAGGCGGCGCCGGCGCAGACCATGAGGGGCAGTAAATGCTCTTCGCGCGGGTGACAAAAGCGCGCCTCTGGCGCCTGCAGCCAGTTGGCCAGCTGCGCCTCCCGCTGTGCAGGCGACAATTCCGCCGAGCTAAGAGTTTGATTGAGCCAGCTATCAAATACCTGGCTGCGCGGCCAGATGGACGGGTCTGCAGAAAAAAAGGCGCGCATATTGTGAAAGGACATACCCGAACCCAGCAGCAGGTACTGGTCGCCCAACAAGGGCGCCAGCGCCTTGCCCAGGTTGATATGAAATTGCGCATCCAGGCTGGGGTGCAGCGACAGCTGCAGCACCGGAATATCGGCCGCAGGATAGAGCAGCATTAGCGGCACAAAAGTGCCGTGATCATAGCCTCGCGCGCCATCCAGCTCGACCTTTAAACCCAAACCCCGCAAGTGACTTGCAAGCTGTTGCGCAAGCTGGGGGTTGCCCGGTGCCGGATACTGAAACTCGTAACTTTCCGCCGGAAAGCCGTAGTAGTCGTAGAGCATCTCTGGTGCCGGGGCGCTGGAGATGCGCAGGGGGTCAGCCTCCCAGTGGGCGCTAACCACAATGATAGCCTCGGGCCTGGGCAAGGACGCCGGCAGGTTTTGCATAAAGCGGGTGAGTTCGCGGTGCTTGGGGTCGCCCAGCAGTGGCAGCGGGCCGCCACCGTGGGGCAGGTAGAGAATAGTCATAAACTGGCCCTGGAAATTGAGCCAATCAGCGAGCGGCGGGATTGGCGTCTGTACGTTTGTGTTCGTGAACCGATTCGTAAATCGCAGCCATCATAATAATAGCGCCGCCAATCAGGGTGGACTTGTCCGGATATTCGCGCAGCAGCAAAATTTCATAAATCACCGCATACACAGGCTGCAAACAGGCCACCAGGCCCACAGTTTTGGCCTTGAGGTAGCGCAGCGAATGGCCGAGCAAGGTGTGGGTAACTGCAGTAAAAAACAGCCCGAGCAGCAACAGTAACCACCAGTCCTGCTCGCTGGGTTGATGCGAGGACAGAGCGATTACCGGTGTCATCAATAGGGCCACCACCAACACTTGATAACTCATGGAGCGCACCGCCGACTGCTCGGAGAACCAGTAGCTGAGCAGCAGATTGCGCAGGGCAAAAGTCAGTGCGGAGATCACCCCCCAGATAACCCCTTGCGTCATAGTGTTATCAAAGCTGAATTCAGGCACCAGGCAATAGATACCAAAAAGCACCAGGGCGCCGCTGATGACATCGCGCCAATCCAGTTTAGTGCCCTTAATCCAGGGCTCGAGAAACACGGTCATCACCGGGTAGGCATAGAGCGAGAGCATACCCACGGCGATATTGGCCACCTGCATGGAGTAAAAAAAGGTAATCCAGTGCAGCGTGAGCAGAGCGCCCAGCACCAGCATACGCCCCAGGTCACGACGCGAATCCAACGCCAGGCGGCGATCGCGCCAATACATCCAGGCAAACAGCACCAGGGCGGCAATCCAGGTGCGATAGCCGGTGATATCCCAGGCGGGCAGCTCAATAAGTTTGGAAAAAAGACCCGTGGCCCCCATCAAAAAGGTGGTGAAGTGCAAACTGAGCCAGGCTGATTTCGATGATGACAATTAGCAGATTCCAAAAACAAATGGCCCGGCGAGCTGCCGGGCCGAGATTGAGCTTAATTGCGCGGTCTGCGGTTGCGACCACCGCTGGGGCGATTGCCCACTGAGCGGTTGCTGTGTCTGTCCTGATGACGTGAGCGATGCGGCATGGGTGGCAGCTCTGGCGGCATCAACATTAAAGTCTCCGGTGGCTGCTCGCATTTAATCGGTTTGCCCAGCAGCTTTTCGATAGGCTCCAGACGCAGCGCATCATCTTCACAGGCAAAGCTGATGGAGGTGCCCGACTTGCCCGCGCGGCCGGTGCGGCCAATGCGGTGCACATAGTCTTCCGGCTCTTCCGGCAGGGTGAAGTTAACCACGTGGCTGATGCCGCTAATGTGGATACCGCGACCGGCAACGTCGGTAGCCACCAGCACTTTGATATCGCCGCGCTTGAAGGCCTCCAAGGTGGATACGCGCTTGGTTTGGGTAATTTCACCCGAGAGCAGGCCGGCGGTAATACCATGGCGCTGCAGTTTTTCCTGCAGGTCGCGGCACTCGTCGCGGCGGTTGGCAAACACAATCATGCTTTCGGCATGTTCCTGTTGAATAAGGTTGTACAGCAATGTGTACTTCTCTTCGGTGGACACCAGGTACACATGCTGATCGACGCGCTCGTTGGCCACTGATTCAGGTTCGATTTCTACGGTAATCGGGCGGAAAGTCCACTGACTCACCAGGTTGTGCACATCGTCGGTAAAGGTGGCGGAGAAAAACAGTGTCTGACGGTCTTCGCGGCGCGGCGCCTGACGCACGATCTGGCGCACCTGGGGAATAAAGCCCATATCCAGCATGCGGTCGGCTTCGTCGATTACCAATACTTCCAGCTGATCCAGATACACATCTTTGTTGCCGCAGAAATCCAGCAGGCGACCGGGAGTAGCTACCAGAATAGCCACATAAGAATCGTGCAAGCGGCGCTGCTGCTTGGTGTAATCCATACCGCCCACCAGGGTGTGAATCTTCAGGTCGGTGTACTTGCACAGGCCCTTGGCATCTTCGGCGATCTGAATGACCAGCTCGCGGGTGGGGGCGATAATCAGCGCGCGGGCTTCGCCGGCGTAGCGCTTTTCTTCAATCGGGTTTTTCAGCAGGTCGTCGATAATGGCGGTGAGGAAGGCGGCCGTTTTACCTGTACCTGTCTGGGCCTTACCTACTACATCTTTGCCCTGCAGGGCGTGAGGTAGCGACTGAGCCTGAATCGGCGAGCAGTATTTAAAGCCGAGATCGGCGATGGCGTGCATCAGCTCTGGCTGTAAATCAAAATCGTGGAAGCGGCTTTTGCCCTCCACAGCTTCAACTGCAAACTCACTTATATCCCAGGGCTCTGGCGCGGGTTTGGGTGCTTTTACCGGTGCAGGGCGATTGGCCTGAGGCGCTTTGACCTTGGCTGGCTGCTGGCCACTGGCGGGTTGCGCGCTATCCTGGACAGCATTGGCAGCTTGATGATCTTTTGCTTTACCACCGCGGCCCTGACGGCGACGGCGATTTTTTTGCTCTGATTGGTCTCCCCGGGGGCCTTTGTGCTGCGGGGCGCCGGATTTGGCCTTGGCATCCTTAGAGGGGTTCTGTGTTGAGGGGGTATCGCCACTGCCAAAGAGTTTGTTAATGAATTTTCCGATCAATCTGGTCACCAGGTAATTTACCGCGGGCTTGCTTTACAGGCACCCTGCCCCGGGTGCCTAAACTTTGCGCGAGTATACACGAATCGTCAGACAATCATTGTGTTTCCCCCTGGAATCCGGCCAAACTCCCGTGTTTTTAACTCAGTTGCCGAGTTTTTTAATCCAGTTACCCAGATTTTTAAGCCAATAAGGACTTTATTATGCGAGTTCACTCCTTCCAGCATGTCCCATTCGAGGATATAGGTAGCCTAGCGCAGGACCTGGCAGTCCGCGGCTACAGCCACAAAGTGACTCACTGGTATCTGGGCGAATCGGCACCCGCCATAGAAAGCTACGACCTGCTGATTGTCATGGGTGGCCCCATGGGGGTTTATGACGAGGCTCTGTTCCCCTGGTTGGCCGCGGAAAAGCGCGCCATTAAACAGGCCATCAACCAAGGCAAAAAAGTGCTGGGGATCTGCCTGGGAGCACAGCTATTGGCGGAAGTACTGGGCGCCCGAGTAAGCAGCAATGGCCGGCGCGAAATTGGCTGGTTTCCGCTGCAAATTCCGCAAGCAGCCTTGAGCAACCCAATCGCCAAAGCCCTGGCGCAATCACCGCAGGTGTTTCACTGGCACGGCGATACCTTCGAACTGCCAGCGGGCGCGCAGCTGCTGGCCAGCAGCCAGGCCTGCCAGCACCAGGCGTTTTGCCTGGGCAACCAACTCTGGGGTTTCCAATTTCACATGGAAACAACCCAGGCGAGCGCAGCGGCGTTAATAGAACACTGTGCAGCGGATATAGACGGCAGCGAATTCACCCAGAGCAGCGAGCAGATTCTGGCTGAACCTGCGGCTTTTGCGCAGTTAAACGCGACTATGAGCCAGGTGCTAGGCCATATTCTGCAAGCCTGACCAGCTTTACCAGTGGTTTAAATCAGGGCGCCAAACCAGTGCCCAGCCAGGCTGGTCAGCGCCATAGCCCCCGCTCCCCAGCCGCACACACGCGAGGCGCCCAGCCAGAGGCTGGCACCGCCCACTCTGGCCGCCAGCGCACCCAGCACAGCCAGTGCGACCAAAGCCACCAGCGCGATTGAAGACTGCAAGTAGTTACCGGGGCAAATTAAAGCGGCAAGCAGGGGGATCAAGGCACCCAAGGCAAAGGACGCCGCCGAGCTGAGCGCCGCCTGCAGGGGGCGCGCCTGATTAAAATGGGTGATGCCCAACTCATCGCGGGCGTGGGCCGCCAGGGCGTCATGGGCAGTCATCTGCCGTGCAACCTCTTTTGCCAGGCTGCGCTCCAGGCCGCGAGCGACATAAATCTCTTCCAATTCACGCAGCTCGCCCTGCTCGTCCGTAGCCAGTTCATGGCGCTCGCGCGCCAGATCTGCCGTCTCCAGGTCGGCCTGGGAGCTGACCGACACATACTCCCCTGCCGCCATACTCATGGCACCCGCCACCAGCCCGGCAAAGCCGGTAAGCAACACGGCGGCAGCTGAACCCTGAGCGGCCACTATGCCCATCATCAGGCTGGCGGTGGAAATAATACCGTCGTTGGCGCCCAGCACAGAGGCGCGCAACCAACCGGCGTGGTGACCGCTATGACCTTCGCGATGACGCATAAGCAGCTCGCTTAAGAACGCTTGAGCAGCGACATACGCAACAGGGTGTTGTCGCGCTTAACATAGTGGTGCACCAGTGCCGCCAGGGCGTGGGCGCCAATCAGAAAATACCCCAGAGTCGCCAGGGTTTCATGCACCTCTTCCAGCTGGTGCCCCAGGCCCTTGTCTTCACCAATCAGCATAGGCAGATCCAGGCCAAAGAAAGACACGGCATGGCCGTGGGCATTCACCATTAACCAACCGGTTACTGGCATAACGATCATAAAACCGTAAAGCGCCAGGTGCATCAGCTTGGCAATCAGGTTCTCCAATGGTTTGGGCGCAGGCACTATGGCCGGAACCTGGCTGCTCAAGCGCGCCCAAATACGCAGCAGAACCAGCGCTAAAATACAGACCCCCAGGCTAAAGTGAGCCACTTTCATCAACTCGCGAGCATCGCTGCCCCTGGGGAAAACCCCGCGAAACTCCATAGCGCAATACACGCCAATAATGAGCAACAACATCAGCCAGTGCAGGCCGATAAGCAAAGGGTGAAAACGCGTGGGGTTGGGCTGAGTCGACATAGCTTCCTCGCTGATTGGGCTTATTAAATTATCCGGGCGCTGATCAATTGCGCCCGACCGGCCAAGCATAAACCAGACGCCCAAATCCCCCAAGCTGGCACTTGCGATTCCGCCACTCCAGTCGCGCTATTGCCCAAACAGGCGCAATAACTAACCCTGCTTTTATTCACTAAAGATCGTTGACAGACCAGTTGGTCTGTTATTAAATGCGCGCCAGACCAACTGGTCTGTCGCCAAGCAATTCGGAACGGCATAGATCTGGCCTGCCAGCAGCCTACTGACAAGTTTTGACCTGGCCTGCGCCTAGGCTGTTTGGCAAAGCCGTTGAATACCCCCAAGGTTCGCTTTCAGTCGCTTGTTTCGTCAGCAACGAATATCTATCCAGGACAGAGCTATGAAATTTTTCTTGCTTAACGCACTTGCGTCAGGGCTCAAGCCCTTGTTCCGACTGTTTCAGGACTCCCCCAGACGCAGCCAGTGCCCAGGCTATAGCCTGCCGCGCCTGCCCAGTGTCGAGTGGGAGCTGGAGTTGCGCCTGCAGCACAATCGCAGCATTCGCACTATTGCCAAGTTCTTTTTTGGCCTGGGTTTAACCGCCCTGCTCAGCGCCCTGACGGTAATGCTCTGGCAAACCAGCCCAGTGCTTGGCATTTAACCCCTTCTACTTACAATAATTGCCCTTTACGCCCTATGAGCCTTGAACGCAACGCCGAACAAACCCGCAGCCGAATTCTGGACGCGGCCTTTGACGAGATTTATCAAAATGGTTACCAGGGCATGCGTATAGACGCCATATTGCAAAAAACGCAACTGGCCAAGGGCGCGCTGTACCATCACTTTCCCAACAAGCTCAGCCTGGGCTATGCCGTGGTCGAGGAAATTATCCTCACCCATTTCCAGGAGACCTGGAACAATTTTTTAACCCAGGAGCAAA
Source organism: uncultured Cellvibrio sp. (assembly GCA_966248255.1). Lineage (GTDB taxonomy): Bacteria > Pseudomonadota > Gammaproteobacteria > Pseudomonadales > Cellvibrionaceae > Cellvibrio. Next base: position 1,871 of record CBIMZH010000078.1, on the reverse strand, counting down.
ATCCGCTCACGGCCATGCAAAAGCTGTTTGCCTGGAAAAGTGAGTGCATGAAAAATGAAAACTGTTTTAACGGTTGCCCGCTCAATAATCTGAGTCAGGAGATGTCGGCACTGGACGAAGGTTTTCACCAGCGTCTACTCAATGTGATGAACACGATTATCGGCGCGATTACCGATGCGCTGGCCAAAGGCCAACAGGATGGCTACGTGCGCAGCGATATCAACCCGCGCAAAACTGCACTGTTTTTACACTGCTGCTATCAGGGGATTATGGGCACCGCCAAGTGTATGCAGGCGCCCCAGTTGCTGGAGGAAATGTTCGGCAGCCTGGTGGAGCATATTGATACTCTGCGTCAACACACCTGCCATTAATGCAATTGCGCAATCAGTGACTGATCATCCAGGGGCGCATAGAGGGGAACATTTTTTTACCATCGGCGGTAAAAAATAATTTTGATTGGCGAATCGGCTTATCGCCGCAGCCGCAACCCTTACCGTGTTTGTGCTCGCGCCTTGCCTTATCTTCCAAACGCGATTCCACTGTCGAAAACTTGGGCGTATGTCGCGCCTCTTCATTGCGCGCATGGGCCTGACGATTTTCTGCCTTCATGCCTAAAAACTCCGGCGCCAACATAATTACCCGGCCAGATAATGCACCGCAAGTTGGGCAGGCACAGGGTTTGCCCGCATCATCCATACTTGCCAATTCATAAAACAAACCGTGTTCAGCGCATTTGTAGTCGTACACAGGCATAAAAAATTCTCACAAACATTCGCTTAAAAAAAGCCAGAGCTGAAGGAGATAGGTTGTTTCAGCCCTGGCCAACCAGGATTAAACTTTAGCTTCCCAGGCCCGGTTATTTATCCGGAGCCTATTTATCCGGAGAGAGGGGAATATCCATACCCGGAGATACTTTCTTGGTGGGGCCCTCAGCGGTGGGGTTAATATCAAAGTCGAAGATATCGGTCGGCAGCCAGAGGGTGGCGCAGGCGTTGGGGATATCCACCACGCCGGAGATATGCCCCTGCACAGGCGCACAGCCGAGGATGGCGTAGGACTGGGCTTTGGAGTAACCAAACTTGGTCAGATACTCAATCGCATTCAAACAGGCCTGACGATAGGCCACATGCACATCCAGGTAGTGCTGCTCGCCGTACTCGTCCACCGAAATACCTTCAAAGATAAGATAGTCATCGTACTTGGGCGCTATGGGGCTGGGCTTGAAGATGGGGTTTTTAATCCCGTACTTGGCCATACCGTCTTTAATCAGGTTGACGCGCAGGTGAATCCAACCGGCCATTTCAATGGCGCCGCAGAAAGTAATTTCACCATCGCCCTGGCTAAAGTGCAGGTCGCCCACCGACAGACCGCCACCATTAACGTACACAGGGAAATAAATTTTGGAGCCGCGCGACAAGTCTTTAATGTCGCAGTTACCGCCGTGCTCACGTGGTGGCACAGTGCGCGCACCTTCAGCGGCAGCCGCCTTGGCCGCATCGCCAGTCATTTTGCCCATGTGCGCGGTATCGGCGTAGGGCAAGGTGGCCAGCGCCGGTACGCGATCCGGCTCGGTATCGTAAAGTTCTTTTTCGCGCTTGTTCCACTCCAGCAGCATATCTTTGGAGGGCAGACAGCCAATCAAACCCGGGTGCACCAAACCGGCGAATTCCACGTTAGGCACGTGACGCGACTTGGTGAACATGCCGTTGATGTCCCAAATGGATTTTTGCGCTTCGGGGAAGTGTTCGGTTAAGAAGCCGCCGCCGTTGTTTTTGGAGAAGAAGCCATTAAAACCCCAGAGGCTTTCCTGGAAGGCGCCAATGTCGAGAATGTCCACTACCAGCAGATCGCCTGGCTCTGCGCCTTCAACG
>CBIMZH010000077.1:0-8790 GCA_966248255.1 uncultured Cellvibrio sp. | reverse complement strand
TGGAGGGCGAACATCAGGTTTTTACCCGCGCCAATTACACCGAGCAGATTCTCTTGGTGGTCAACCTGGGGGTGGAGCCCCAGGCGGCACTGCTGTCCAATGGCATGCAAAAACTCAGCAGTCAAAAAGATGCGCTGGGCTTTTCCGGTTTGAAAGAAAACCTGGTACACAGTGTCGATTTAATTCAGCGCAACTCCTGGGGCGAGGTTACCGTCAGGCGCTTTGCCCGCGATGCGCTGGTGAATGCGCTGCTCTATTCGCTGCGTCTATTGCCCGCGGGCGGCGCCCAGCTGCTGCCGCAATTTAATGTGGACTGCTTTAGCCTGGGCCTGGGCAGCGCCATTGCCCAGCGCCTGGTGGAACTCTGGCGCGAGCTGATCAACTGCTACTACGGCCCCAGTCGCACTGTCGGCGCTCGCACTGCCAGTGCCCGCTATATTTTTGAAGTGGGCGATGAATATATGCTGCTGCAGTTTTTACATCGCCAGCCGCATATATCGCGCTTTAAAAGTTACGACCGGCTGTTGGATAAACTGGCCCAGCCCATGGCTGAATTCAGCCCCCTGGTGCGCGACAGCTATGCACTGCGGGATAAACCCCTGGGCGCTATTTGCCAGCAGCTGAAAGGCAGCGGCATTTATATTTTTTATCGGGTGAAAGGCAGCTTGGCCGAACTCAGCCTGGTGGACAACAAAGGTTCGCTGTTTTACACCCACTGCGCCTACTTTAGTCAGCAGACATTTTTGCGCCCGCTGCTGGGCTTTATTAATAACACCATGCAGCGGCTGCTGTGGGATGGCGATTTAACTGCAGCTGTGGCCAGTGAGCAGTTGCAGGTTTTTGAGTTGGAATTGCAGGCGGGAGCGGCGCTGATAGGTCGTCGTCAATGCCAGTACCAGGCACAGGTCTGCAATCTGCCCATTAACCTGGACGCCGGGCAAATGCTGCAGGTTAAGGTCATTGCCGAACCTGACCCTCAGGACACCATCGGCTACAGCATTATCTGTAATGAGCAAGAGTTTTCCAGCCTAGTGTATGGCGAGGAGATCTACACCCAGGTAGCCAACTACATCATCCAGCATCGCCAGGGCGGGGAGCGCTACCCCTGTTATATCACCGACCTGGATCTGTCCCTCTGCCGCGATCTGATTGCCCAGCAAACCGGCCTGCAACTCAGCCACTATTTACAGATAAAAGTGGATCTGGAACAGCGCCTTAACGGCGAATTACTCAAGCTGTAGCCGGGCGCTGACGGGTATTTTTTACTCCGGACTTAAGCGAATTTTCGTTAGCATTTTAAGTAATAAAACAAGCAAGTTTTTGTACTTCTATATCTGAACTGGCAGCAAAATTTTTATTGCAGCTGCTAGGCTTAATTTATTTATCCAAGCCGTCGCCTCTTAGCCCTCCGTATCGTCTTTGCTAGTCCAGCCGCCCGCCGCCGTCTGCTCGCGACTGTTGCAGTTCTTATTTATTCAAAATCAATCAGCACCGCTGAAGGATGCTCTATGTCCGTAACCAAAAAGTTTATGTTGGCATTGATGGCCGTGTTAGTTGCCGGCCTGTTGCTGAGCGCTATCAGTATCTATTTGATCGAGGAGGACTCCATAGGTCAAAAAGCCCAGCATGAATCCAGCCAGATCAGCGATGAGTCAATCCGCATCCTGGGGGTAATCGATGCAATTATGTCGGAGCGGGTAAAAAGCAGTATGCGCCTGTTGCGCGAGTACGCCACGCGCCTGGGGGAGCCGCAATTGGGCGAACCGGTAGCGGTAAACGGCACGCCGGCATTGAACTTGTATTTGGGCGAGGAGCCCCAGGCAAATAATTTTGCGCTGGTCGATAAGGTCACGCAAATTATGGGCGGTTCGGCCACGCTTTTTGCGCGCAATGGCGAAGACTATGTGCGCATCAGTACCAATGTGATGACCGCGCAAGGGCGCGCCATAGGTACGCTGCTGGCCCCTCAGGGGGCGGCTATTAAACAGATTCAGCAGAACAAAGCCTTTTACGGCCTGGTGGATATTTTGGGCGAGCCCTATTTGACTGGCTATGAGCCCATTACCGACGGCCAGGGCAAAACCCTGGGTATTTATTACGTAGGTTACAAGGCCGATTTGGCTGAGCTGTTTAGCGCTATCGCCAAGAGCCGGGTATTGGACAATGGCTTTGTTGCGCTGCGCGATAACTCCGGCCAAACCCGGGTGCATTCAGATAATATCAGCAGCGATAAGGTGGATGAAATTCTCGCTGGCGAGCCAGGTTGGACACTGCACAAAACCCGCTTTGAACCCTGGGGTTATGAGGTGGTTGCCGCTTACTCCAAAGCGGAAACTCGCGCGCTGGTGCGCAAAGCCTTTAGCCGCACCGCGTTTATGATAATTTTTGCCGGGCTGGTGGTGTCCGCCATAGTCTATGGGGTGATTCGCTGGGTGATTGTAAAACCTCTGCATCAAACCGTGGCGCGGCTGGACAATATTGTGCGCGGCGATGGCGATCTCAGCCTGCGTTTTAACTCCACCGGCAGCGATGAATTTGCCAAGCTGGCCCATGGCGTGGATGAGCTTATGGATAGCCTCATGCAAACTATACGCGCGGTTATCAATTCCACCCGTCAGTTGTTTGATTCATCCTCCAGCCTCACCTCGGTTATTCAGCGCTCGACCCAAGCGGCCAATGCGCAAAGCCAGAATATCAACAGCGTCGCCAGTGCCATTCATGAAATGAGCGCATCGGCCTTGCAGGTGGCCAATAATGCTGAGGGCGTATCCATGCGCGCCAATCAGGTAAAACATGAAGTGGAAGGTAGCTATCAGCAGCTGCAGCAGGCGATAAATTCTTCGCAAAGTCTGGCGGGCAATATTGAAGAGGCGGCGGGGGTAATTGATACCCTGGCGGGCTCCACCAATGAAATAGGTGCGGTGCTGGATGTGATTCGCTCGATTGCCGAGCAAACCAATTTGCTCGCGTTAAATGCCGCCATTGAAGCGGCACGCGCGGGCGAGCAAGGGCGCGGTTTTGCGGTGGTGGCCGATGAGGTGCGCACCCTGGCGAGCCGCACCCAGGCGTCCACTGCCGAGGTGGATAAAATGGTGTCGCGCTTTAAAGAGCACTCCACGCAGGCGCTTAATCAAATGCGCAAAGCCAAAGATCAGGTGGGCACCAGTGTGACGGTTACCCGCGAGTCGGGCGAATCACTTAACTCTGTGTTGATGGCCATAGTGGAACTCAGCCAGCTCAATCACGAAATATCCACGGCGGTAGGTGAGCAGAGCAAAGTGGCGGAGGACATCAGTCAAAATGTCAGCCGCATTAATGTGGATACAGAGCAGAGCTACCAGCGACTTGACGAAACCCAAACCTCGGCGGAGTTGGTGGCCAAGCTCGCCGGTAATATCCAAACCCAGCTGGGTAAATTTAAAGTTTAATTCGCCGGCTCTTCTGTGCCAGCGTCGGGTATTTGCTCAGTTTGAAACTTGGCAATGCACAGGGGGAAGGAGTGCTCCTTCATAAAGGCTTCATTGCCGGAGGTATCTTTAAGCTGCTCGGTGGTGCGGTTGGCGAGCAGGTCTTCCACTATGCAGCTGCAGGCGGCGGACTTTTTTTCATCGCTATCCAGCTTGGTGCAGGCCGCCATAAAGGTGGTTTTAAAGGTGCTGCGAAAGCTGGAATCATAGGCCTTGTTAAAGGATTCTTTAAAGGAGTCGCTGCAGCCGCTGGTGCAGCCTAAAATTGTGGTTAGAGCAATTAAACTGAGTTTTTTCATAGCATCCCTCGCTGTTATTAGTTCTATCTACTGACTGCCTATTGGTTATCTGTTGCCAGGTTGAGGAAACTTTCAGTGTCGAATTCACATGAACTCTCGCTAAAAGTAGCTTGCCTGCAACCCGGGCAATATATCCTAGTTGCAGCTGCTCCGGCGTACTGGCTTTAAAATATATAACCCTGGCTTGCGCATTACTTTTTGGTTGCTGCGGTTGAATCCGCAAGGGCCTGACTGCGGCTGGAGGGGCCATAACCCATTACCTGAAGTTCGACTTCACCCTCTTTAGCCCAGACAAAATGCGGCTGTTGTTGCGGCTCTGTCCATATGCCCCCCGCCTCAAGCTTTATCATTTTATCGGCATCAAACTCGGTGCCATAGCCAACGTAAAGGCTGCCTTTTAAAACAGTCACTGCGCGCTGGTCCGAGTGAAAGTGCGGGCTAATTTTGTGTCCCTGGGGGAATCTTACCCGGTAAATATACATGCCCTGGGTTTGCTCATTGCCTGAAATAAACGCGACTTGAACCTGACCTGGTTTGCCCTGCCAGTTTAGTTCGCTGCTATTGATGATTTTCGCATCCAGGCAAAAGCTCTGTGCGCTGGTTAAACAAATGAATAGCGCAGTAAGCCTGAGCGATTTTTTTAAAATGGAGCTATTGCTGCGAGAATTTTGCGGCTGATTTATCACTTAAGGCATTCCCGATATTTGCTGAATGGAGTCAGCAAAAATTTCCCAGTGAGCTTTGGCTTTGGTATTGATGGCGAGATTGGGGCTAAAGACAAAATCGCGATTGATATTGCCGGCGTAAAGCGTAACCAGCTCCGGGTCTGACTCTGGCGTGCCAAACAAAAGGCTGCCGCAGTTGGGGCAAAAATGGCGAATGGCCTGCTTGCCGCTGCCGCCGATACAGCTATAGCTTTTTGTTTCGCCATTAACCTGCAGATGTTTTTTTACTACGCCAACTACGGGCAAGTGGCTGCTGCCGGACGCGCGCTGGCAATCTTCACAGCAGCACACCAGTTGAAACAGCGGCTCGCCCGGGTATTGGTAGCTGATCTTGCCGCAGAGGCAGTGGCCGCTGATCATGGTCTGGCTTACTCGCCAATATCTTCATTCCACAGCTCGGGCCGCGCCTGCATAAAATCTTCCATCAATTGGATGCATTCCGGCTCGCTGCGAATTTCCAGGTCGACGCCGCGGCTGCGCACATAGTCCTCTGGGCCCTGAAAACTTTTATTCTCGCCGACTATGACTTTGGGGATGCCGTAAAGCAGCACTGTGCCGCTGCACATATCGCAAGGTGAGAGTGTCGAGTAGAGGGTGGCGCGGCTATAGTCGGCGGCGCTGAGGCGGCCGGCGTTTTCCAGGCAGTCCATTTCCGCATGCAGCACACAGCTGCCTTTTTGCACCCGTTGATTGTGGCCGCGGCCGACAATCTTGCCGTCGATAACCAGTACCGAGCCAATGGGAATACCGCCCTCGGCCAGGCCTTTTTTTGCTTCATCAATTGCGGCTTGCATAAAGGGGTCAGTCATATTCACATCCTTTTTAATTGCACACACTTACACCCTAGCGCGGCGCCAGATGAATTTCCAAGCGATTGTTGCGCTGCGCCACTGTATTCCAGTCGCCGGCAATAATATTTGGGGTGCGATCCGGGTAGGCCTCTGGCCCCGGGTAGACGTGAATCGCCAGTTCAATTTTATCGCTGTTATCGCGCGCAAGATTGTCCAGCGCATCGGACAGTTGCTCCAGATAGTTGTCCTGCACTCGGTCCAGGTTGTAAGCCTCGCTGGAGAGCATGCAGTTGCCCAGAGTGGAATTGGCTGCTGCTAATTCACCTATGCCCACCGGGTTGAGCAGCAGACAGAAGTCGCCAACAAAAATATCCAGGCTCACAGTGCCGCGAAAACCTTTAGCCAGCAGCCGCTGAATAAAATCATAGGCGCGCACCGGGGCGCGGCTATCGAGATTATTTTGCGCAAAGGCGAGGGCGCCGCTCTGGTTAAAGGCCCAGGTCAAATCCTCTAAAAATGCCGGTTGCGCATATTCATTGCGACTGGGATCTATGGGGATGGCTTGTCGCGACACGGGCGATAAAGGCGCCGGCTCGGAAACTGTAGGGCTGCTCAGGTGTTTTATGGCCTGCTGCAGACGTTGCTGTTGCGCCTGGCTATCGTTCAGTCCGCCAGCAATCTTGACCAGGTAGTAGAGGGAAATAGCCAACAGCACCAGCGCTACCCAGAGCAGCCAGTTGTTGCCGCGCCCAGCTTCTGCCTGGGGCGGCAGGCTTTCTGCCGGTGGTGCAGGCGGCACCTGCGCCGAGGCCTGGCTGACCACTTCGCCCAGCTCCTGACGCAGGCTCTGGCGCAGGCCCTGCAGCTCGCGCACCACCCGGGTGGTAATAAAGCGCCGGCTGTCCTCCAGCGAGTGCTCCAGGTGGCTCATGCGCAGTTCCAGATTGCGCGCCTGGTCGAGTCCGGCCTGATTGGGCGCGCGCCGCTCGATAAAGGGATACTCCTTGGGTGCATCGGGTGTTTCGCTCACCTGATTGGCGGCGGCGATCAGCTCGGGGGATTCAACGCTTTGGCTTTTGCTGCTGGCGTCCGGGTAGATGTGAATATTCTGCATCACCTTACCCAGGTCGGCGGCGTTGATGGTGTCCTTGCTGACCACATCCAGTGCGCCCAGGGCGCGGGCCTGGCCGGTGTAAACATCGCCGCTTTTGGAGGTGTACATAATCACCGGAATCATCGCTGTTTCCGGGTGGGATTTAATAATCTGCAGCGCGCGAAAGCCGTCCATGCCGGGCATCAGGTGATCCATAAAGATCACGTCTGGCGCGTTGCTGGCCAGATAGCGCAATGCCGCCTCGCCCGAGTCCACTGCATCTATATGCAGGTTGTAGGGTTTGAGCATCTTCTTTAACCGGTACTGGGCCGTAGAAGAGTCATCGACAATTAGCGCGCGCTTGATCGACATAGTTCTTATCCGTGAGAGATCATTATTTGCGCAGAGTATCAGAAATTAGCCTCTGGGTTGGCAATCGAAATCACAGGCTTAATAACTGGGATGCGGAAATTTCCGCGGGCTGCTTAGAATTGGATCTAACGCCTTTAGCTTTTTTAACTGAGTTTGCCCAGCAGCAAAGCCAGTGCACACAGCCAACCGGCAATGGCTAAAAACTTCCACACCTTTTCCGGGTGAGTTTCCATTAGCGGTTGCGCGCGCGGACTGAGCCAGTTGGGGTTGGGGCGTTTTAAATCCTGCAGCCATTCGCTCAGGGCTTCATAGCGGCTATTGGGGTTGATGCTCAGCGCTTTTTCTATGGCCTTATCCAGCCAGTAGGGCACCAGCGGGTTGTGTTTCATGGCGGAGATGTACTCCAGCTTTTGAAAAGCTTTTAACTCCATGGCCTTGTTGTAGTCGCCGCCGTAGGGCAGCTTGCCGGTGAGCATTTCGTAAATTAATACCCCTAGTGAAAACTGATCAGAGGCGGGGCTGGTGGCGCCGCCGTAGCGGTATTCGGGTGCGGAGTAATCCAGGGTGCCCAGCACCTTATCGCGTTCAATCGGGGTGCCCGCCTCGGCTATGCCTGCAACCCAGCAGGAGCCGAAGTCGACAATCATTGGCCCTTTCGTGCTCAGTACTATGTTGTCGGGCTTTAAATCCTGGTGCAGGGTGTCCTTGCGGTGAAAGGCACGCAGGCCGCGAATTAAACCTTCGGTGAGTTCAACTGCATCCAGAATGGATAGCTTGCCGCGCTCGCGCATCAACTGGGTGAGGGTGGGGCCGGCGATAAATTCGGTGAGGTAATACAAACAGGAGCGCGCCTCTGGCGCGGGCAGCACGCGCACCACGCTCGGGCTTTGAATGCGCGCGCCTATCCAGGATTCCATCACAAAACGCTCGATAAACGCCTTGTCATCGGCAAATAATTCCGAGGGGGTTTTCATCACCAGCAGCTTGCCCTGGTCATCCTCCACCAGATACACCTGACTGCGGGTCGATTCGTGCATGATGCGGCGCACGGTCAAACCGTCCAGGGTTTGCCCGGGCGAAAGTACCGGCGGGAAGGGCAGGCGCGAGAGCACCTGCACAGCATCGCTTTGCGAGGCAGTGCCCAGTTGCTCAACTCTTAAGGCTTGAATACTCAGGTTGTCCTGGCTGTTGTGGGTCAGCGCCAGTTGCAGCGCTTTATCAACAAGTCCATCTAGATTTTCGCTCTCATCCAGCAGCAGCTGTTTAAATTCCACGGGCGGAATTGCTTCGTGGATACCATCGCAACTGAGCACAAAAATATCGCCCTGCTGCAATTCCAGCGAATGCATATCCACTTCCAGATAGGGGTCGGCGCCCATGGCGCGGCTCAGGTGCTGGGTGTGACGGTCGATGCGCTGGGTGTGGTCGCGGGTGAGCTGCTCCAGGTTGTCGCCGCGCAGGCGATAGACACGAGTGTCGCCCACGTGAAAAACAAAGGCCGAGTCACCTTTTAAAATCAGCGCCGAAAAAGTAGTGAGATAGCCCTCACCATAAATGGAATTCTGGCTGCGCCCCCAGAGGCTGGAGTTGAGCGCTTGAATTACGCGCATGGCCGATTGCTGGGTGCGCCAGGTGTCGGGAGTGGCGTAGTAATCGGTAAGGAAACCGGCAATGGCGGTCTGACTCGCCTCGCGCGCCGCCTGGCTGGAGCTGACACCATCGGCAATGGCCACAGCTATCCCCTTGGCCGTCAGCAATTGGCCCTCGGGCAGACGCGCGCCCACTGTGTCCTGGTTTTCCGCTTTGCGTCCCGCCTCACTTTTTTGCGCAAAGCTGATACTTAATACCGACTGCAGGTGTTCCATAACTGGGTCCGTTACCTGAATGACATTTTTTGCCCCAATAAAAAAGCCCGCAGCAAGCGCGGGCCAAAAGCTTCATTGGGGAAGCGTTAGATAGAGTTAAGCGCCAGCGCTTAACCTACTTCAATTTGTTGCAGGCTGCCATCTTCGCCCACTTCCACTATGTGGCCTTTGGGCTCTT
>CBIMZH010000076.1:0-8796 GCA_966248255.1 uncultured Cellvibrio sp. | reverse complement strand
CTGCCAAAAAAGAAGCTTTTGCCAATGGTCTGACCGTGCTGTCACGCCTGACTGAAGGCAAGGTGTTTGTCTGCCAGGCACCAGGTGCCGAGCTACCCAAAGGTCAGGGCGCCAATATCGCCGTGGAAACCTTTGCCGGTGTTCACCCAGCGGGCAACCCAGGTACTCACATTCACTTCCTCGACCCAGTTAGCGCACGTAAAACCGTGTGGACTATCGGCTATCAGGATGTGATTGCTGTAGGCGAACTGTTCACCACCGGCAAGCTGAACCTGGAGCGCGTTGTTGCTCTGGCTGGCCCACAGGTTGAGCGTCCACGCCTGCTGCGCACCCGCGTTGGTGCCAATCTGGATCAACTGGTTGACGGTCAGCTTAAAGCTGGCGAAAACCGTGTGATTTCCGGTTCTGTGTTTGGTGGTCGTCGCGCGGCTAATGCGCTGACTTTCCTTGGTCGCTACCACACTCAGGTAAGCGTACTGCTGGAAGGCCGCGAGCGCGAGCTGCTGCACTACCTGCGCGCCGGTACTAAAAAGTTCTCGGTACTGGGCATCTATATCTCCAAGCTGTTTGGTGGCAAGTCGCTGGACTTTACTACCTCTACCAACGGTAGTGAGCGCGCCATGGTTCCAGTGGGCTCTTACGAAAAAATCATGCCGCTGGATATTCTGCCAACCCAATTGCTGCGCTCGCTGATTGTTGGCGATACTGAAACCGCGCAACAGCTGGGCTGCCTGGAACTGGACGAGGAAGATTTGGCGCTGTGTACCTTTGTGTGCCCAGGCAAATACGAATACGGTCCGATTCTGCGCAACAATCTGACCCGCATTGAGATAGAGGGCTAACGAATGAGTCTGAGAAGCATCCTCGACAGCATGGAGCCGCACTTTCACAAGGGCGGCAAATACGAAAAGTGGTATGCACTCTACGAAGCCGTAGACACCATTTTTTACAAACCCGCTGATGTAACCAAGTCCACCGCTCACGTCCGTGACGGCGTTGACCTGAAGCGCATCATGATTACCGTTTGGGCCTGTGCATTCCCCGCCATGTTCTTCGGTATGTACAATGTTGGCCTGCAAGCCAATACCATTCTGGCGGCCACTGGCGCCACTGGTATAGACAACTGGCACGGTGTGCTGGTGAGCCTGTTTGCCGGTCACAACCCTACGTCCATTTGGGACAATATGGTGTTGGGCGCAGCTTACTTCCTGCCAATTTATGCTACTGTCTTTATCATTGGTGGCATCTGGGAAGTGCTCTTCGCCATGGTGCGCGGCCATGAAGTTAACGAAGGTTTCTTTGTAACTTCTATTCTGTTCGCCTTGACCTGTCCGCCTGATTTGCCCCTGTGGCAAGCGGCTCTGGGTATCAGTTTCGGTGTAGTGATTGGTAAAGAAGTTTTCGGTGGTACCGGTAAAAACTTCCTTAACCCTGCGCTGGTTGGTCGTGCCTTCCTGTTTTTCGCTTACCCATCAGAAATGTCCGGCGATACCGTTTGGACTGCAGTGGATGGCTACTCAGGTGCAACTTCACTGTCTATCGCTGCGCAGCAGGGCATGAGTGCTCTGGCTGGTCACACCACCTGGATGGATGCATTCCTCGGCTTCGAACAGGGTTCAATTGGTGAAACCTCTGCACTGGCTCTGATCATTGGTGGTGTTGTGCTGCTGGCTATGGGCATTGCCTCTACCCGTATCGTATTGGGCGTATTGATTGGCACTATTGTGACCACCTACGTTTACAACTGGTTGGGCGCGGACAGCAAAAACCCCATGTTCCAAATGCCTTTCTGGTGGCACATGGTGTTGGGCGGCTATGCCTTCGGTCTGTTCTTTATGGCGACTGATCCTGTTTCTGCCTCTATGACCAACACCGGCAAGTGGTGGTTCGGCGCGCTGATTGGCTTTATGGTCATCACCATTCGCGTCGTTAACCCTGCGTTCCCTGAAGGTATGATGCTGGCCATTCTGTTTGCGAACATGTTTGCGCCCACCATCGATTACTTCGTGGTTCAATCCAATATCAAACGGAGACTGGCACGTGGCTAATCAACAAACCGCTAAGTACACCATCACGGTCACATTGATCATGTGTATCGTGGCGTCCATCCTGGTGGCTGGCTCCGCTGTATTGCTGCGCCCGGCTCAGGTGGCTAACAAAGCCCTGGACTTCAAACGCAACGTTCTGTCTATCGCTGGCATTCTTAAGCCAGGTGTTTCCGTAGACGAGCAATTCAAACAAATCACCGTAAAAATCGTTGATTTGGATACCGGCAAATTTACTGACGCTATCGCCGATGTAGACAAGTTTGACCAAACCGCTTCCTCTAAAAAGCCAGAGCTCTCCGAAAAGCTGAGTGGCGATGAAGACATAGCGAAAATCGTTCGCCGCGAAAAATACGCCAAAGTATTTTTGGTGAATGATGAAAATGGTCTGGCCAAGGTAATCCTGCCCGTGCGCGGTTACGGCCTCTGGTCAACCATGTCTGGTTTTGTGGCATTGGATAAAGACTTGAACACTGTTGAAGGCTTTGGTTTCTACGATCAAAAAGAAACCCCCGGCCTGGGCGGTGAAGTGGATAATCCAAAGTGGAAGCAACTCTGGATTGGCAAAAAAGTTTATTCCGAATCAGGTGAAGTGAAAGTCGATGTGATCAAAGGTCACGTTGATGAAAACACTGCTGATGCCGAGTACAAAGTAGATGCGCTGTCAGGTGCAACTCTGACCAGTAACGGCGTGCGCAACCTGATGAAGTACTGGATGGGTGAGCACGGCTTCAAACCCTTCCTCACTAACCTCAAAAATGGGGAGGCTTGATCATGAGTGTAAAAACTAAGGATCTGCTGACAAAACCAATTCTGGAGAATAACCCCGTTATTCTGCAAATTTTGGGTATCTGCTCGGCGCTGGCGGTAACCTCCAGTGTAAAAGTAAGTATGGTAATGGCGATTGGTTTGACCCTGGTGTCTGCCTTCTCCAACTTCTTTGTGTCTCTGGTGCGTAACTACCTGCCTAACAGCGTACGTATTATCGCCCAGATGATCATCATCTCTGCACTGGTAATCGTGGTTGACCAGGTGCTGCGCGCTGTTGCCTATGACATCAGCAAACAGTTGTCGGTATTCGTTGGTTTGATTATCACCAACTGTATCGTTATGGGTCGTACCGAAGCCTTTGCACTTAAAAATCCACCCGTTCCAGCATTCCTTGACGGTATCGGTCACGGTCTGGGTTACTCGGTACTGCTGTTGGTTGTGGCTACTATTCGCGAACTCTTTGGTTCAGGTAAGTGGTTTGGCTTTCAAATCCTGCCAACTGTAACTGATGGCGGCTGGTATGTTCCCAACGGTCTGTTGCTGCTTCCTCCCAGTGCCTTCTTCCTGATCGGCCTGGTAATTTGGGGCCTGCGCACCTGGAAGAAAAATCAGGTAGAAAAAGCCGATTTCAAAATCGCGCCTAACTCCGTGACTACCCAGGAGATCGCATAATGGAACATTTGATTAGTTTGTTTGTTCGCTCTGTTTTCATTGAAAACATGGCCTTGGCCTTCTTCCTGGGGATGTGTTCATTCCTGGCGATGTCCAAGAAAATCAACGCGGCAATCGGTTTGGGTATCGCGGTAATTGTAGTGCAGGGTATTACCGTACCCGCCAACAACCTGATCCTGACTCACCTGTTGAAAGAAGACGCTCTGTCCTGGATGGGTGTAACCGGTGTTGACCTGACCTTCCTGACCTTTATCTCCTTTATCGGTGTAATCGCCGCGATTGTGCAGATTATGGAAATGGTAATGGATAAGTACATGCCAGCGCTTTACAACGCCCTGGGTGTGTTTCTGCCACTGATTACCGTTAACTGCGTAATCATGGGCGGCTCGCTGTTTATGGCTGAGCGCGATTACACCTTCAGCGAAAGTGTTGTCTACGGTATTGGCTCCGGTGCCGGTTGGGCTATCGCCATTGTGGTGCTGGCTTCCGTGCGCGAAAAGCTGAAGTACTCAGATGTACCTGAAGGTCTGCGTGGCTTGGGTATTACCTTTATCACCGTGGGATTGATGTCATTGGGCTTTATGTCCTTTGGCGGCATTTCTCTCTAGGTTTAATGAGGAATAGGACCGAATGAATACAGAAATTCTGTTAGGCGTCGGCATGTTCACCTTCATCGTTATTGCGTTGGTGGTGATCATTCTGATGGCTCAAGCAAAACTGGTAAGCAGTGGTGATGTGGAAATTCTTATCAATGATGAGAAAACCATTACCGTTCCCGCCGGTGGCAAACTCCTGCAAACCCTTGCAGGCAACAATATCTTCCTGGCCTCCGCCTGTGGCGGTGGTGGTAGCTGTGCTCAGTGTCGCTGTGTAGTTAACGAAGGTGGCGGTTCCATTCTGCCAACTGAGGAAGCTCACTTTAACCGTCGCGAGCAAAACGACGGCTGGCGCTTGAGCTGCCAGGTGCCCGTTAAGCAGAACATGAAGATCCATGTTCCCGAGGAAGTCTTTGGTGTTAAGCAGTGGGTGACCACTGTGGAATCCAACCCCAACGTGGCTACCTTTATTAAAGAGCTGACCCTGCGTCTGCCAGAGGGTGAGTCAGTAGACTTCCGCGCTGGTGGTTACGTACAGCTGGAATGTCCACCACACCACGTGAAGTTCTCCGACTTTGTGGTAGAGCCAGAATACCGTGGTGACTGGGAGCGCTTTGGCTTCTTTAACCTGGAGTCCAAAGTGGATGAGCCGGTAATCCGCGCTTACTCCATGGCTAACTACCCAGAAGAAAAGGGTGTGGTTAAGTTCAATATTCGTATTGCAACTCCACCACCAAAATCCCAAGGTATTCCGCCAGGTAAAATGTCCTCGTTTGTGTTTAACCTCAAGCCGGGTGATAAGGTTACTGTTTACGGTCCTTTCGGTGAGTTCTTCGCTAAGAAAACCGAAGCCGAAATGGTCTTTATCGGTGGTGGTGCGGGCATGGCGCCCATGCGTTCACACATTTTCGATCAGTTGCGCCGTTTGAAATCCAAGCGCAAAATGTCCTTCTGGTATGGTGCTCGCTCGCTGCGTGAGCTCTTCTACAAAGAAGACTATGACATGCTGCAGTCCGAGAATGACAACTTCAAATGGCATATTGCTCTGTCTGACCCTCAGCCAGAAGACAATTGGTCCGGTTTGACTGGTTTCATTCACAATGTGTTGTATGAGAACTACCTGAAAGATCATCCGGCGCCGGAAGATTGCGAGTTCTACATGTGCGGCCCACCAATGATGAACGCCGCTGTTATCAAAATGTTGAAGAGTCTGGGTGTTGAAGACGACAATATTTTGCTCGACGATTTCGGTGGCTAAAAAATAACAAAAAACGAGGCTGGGAAACCGCCTCGTTTTTTGCTTTTAAGCTGTTGAAACTGATGTTTGGAGGTATTTATGACTGTTTTAGTGGCCACTCTGGTGGTTATGTTATTTGTCGCTTTAGCCCTTTCCCTGAGTGCACTTGCGGGGCGTAAGCCTATATCAGGCTCCTGCGGCGGTGTAGGTAAGGCGTTGGGTGACCCAAACTATGTTTGTTCACTCTGTGGCGGAGATGAAGCCAAGTGTGAAGCCGAAAAATTAAAAGGCACTCAGCCCTCAGTGGCGGAGCAGCAGTCTGATTTGGCCTATGACGCCAGCGCTAAAAAATAGAGCGCCAAGTTTAAAGGGCAGGGAATTGCCCGAAATCTACAATTGGGAATAAGTATTGCTAAAGTTTTAATGGTTTATTCGGTTGATATCAATTCGGTAGAAGGGGCGAAAATTGGCTGACCATAGTTATGACCTTTTAGTCATTGGTTCGGGTCCATCAGGAGAGAGTGCGGCAATAGCTGCAGCAAAAATCGGTAAGCGAGTTGCTGTGGTAGAAAATAGGGCATTGGTTGGCGGCAGTTGTGCACATAAGGGCACAATTCCCTCAAAGTCCCTCCGCCATGTCGTAAGGCAAATTATTCAATTCAAGGGCAATAGCCTGTTCCGCGAAATTGGCGATAGTCGCCGTCTCACTTTTCCCCGTGTGCTTGAATCTGCTGCGCGTGTAATACCCAAGCAGGTCGAGTTACATACCAATTTCTATGTTCGCAATCGGGTAAAGGTTCATATTGGTCAGGCTTCATTTTTGGACGCCAATACCATTAGCCTGGCTATGTTTGACGGTGGCCGCGAGACTATCCGCGCCGAAAAAATTGTCATAGCCACAGGCTCTCGTCCCTACCGCCCCGCCGATGTGAACTTTAATCACCCTCGCGTTTACGATAGCGACACCATTCTTGAAATGCAGCACACCCCGCGCCACATCATTATTTACGGTGCGGGTGTAATTGGTTGCGAATACGCATCTATTTTCTCGGGTTTGGGCATGAGGGTTGACCTCATCAATAACCGTGAGCGTTTGCTGTCGTTTTTGGATGACGAAATTTCCGATGCTTTGAGTTACCACCTGCGCGATAGCGGTGTGACCGTAAGGCACAACGAGGAATATGAAGCCATTGAAGCCAACAATGCCAGTGTGACCCTGCATTTGAAGTCGGGAAAACGACTGCGCGCCGACGCTATCCTCTGGTGTAACGGCCGTACCGGTAATACTGATTCACTGAATTTGGCATCGGTTGGCCTGGAGGCAGACCATCGCGGCAACCTCAAAGTGGATGAGTCTTATCGCACCGAAATTGAAAATATTTATGCGGTTGGCGACGTCATTGGCTGGCCCAGCTTGGCGAGTGCCTCCTATGGCCAGGGCCGCGCCGTAACCGGCGGTATTTTTGGCGATGAGTGCAAGTTGGTTCAAGATGTACCAACTGGAATTTATACCCTGCCAGAGATTAGCTCTGTGGGGAAAACTGAAAGCGAGTTGACCAAAGCCAAGGTGCCCTATGAAGTGGGTAGAGCCCTGTTTAAAAATACTGCTCGTGGCCAAATCAGTGGCGAAGACGTAGGTATGTTAAAACTGCTGTTTCATGTTGAAACCCAGGAAATTTTAGGGGTTCATTGCTTTGGTGCCGAGGCGGCGGAGATTGTGCATATCGGTCAGGCAATTATGAATCAGCAGGGTGCGGGTAACACCATTGAATACTTCCTGCACACCACCTTCAATTACCCTACCATGGCAGAAGCCTATCGTATTGCGGCTTTGGATGGCTTCAATCGTATAACACGTCGTTAAGCCGGCAACTTAATTCAGCGAGTCGCGCCTGAGCAATAAAAAACCCAGCCAAAGTGCTGGGTTTTTTATTGCTCTCGCTGCCGGTCGCTTAGGTCGCCAGGCGGCGAATTAGGGCGATGAAATTGTGCGGCAAAATTAGTCGCTTCCATTGCCCCTTCTTGGTCGACGATTCTTCCTTGGCTTTTCCTTAAGTCTGTGTAGTTTGCGCTTTTAGCCGTTCTGCCAGTAGTGGAAAAACTCGCATTTATGTGTAGGAAATTGTCGATAAGCTGTCGCTTCAATGAGCAAACGCTGAATTTTTAGCGGTTTGCTTCGCCCTTGGCGTTTATTCTGGGTGAAACAGGCGATCTTCAGGGAGCTGCACATCAATCATTTTTTTGCTGCCGGGGTAGATAAAGTTAAGCCTGTAAGCTTGTAGTTGCAGCGGACATTGCGCCGCTTTGCCATAGAGCTTGTCGCCCAGAATAGGATGACCCAGGCTAGCCAGGTGGCGTCGAATTTGGTGTTTGCGGCCCGTTTCAATTTTTATATTCAGCAGGCTGGTTTGGCTTTGGGTATTAAGTTGGGCTTGTTCAATAAGTGTAATAGCTGGCTTGTCTTCAATGGGCTGTTTGATACTCAGGCCTTTATCGCTGATGGGGAGCAACCCCACAACTCGCGCCTGGTAATACTTGTTCATATCTCGCGATTGAAACAGCTGTGATAATTGCGCCGCGGCTTTTGCTTTGTGAGCAATCAACATTAAACCTGCGGCATCGGCATCCAATCGGTGAATCAAAAAAGTGTCGCGTTTGAGATGAACCTCAACCCAGCGCAATATGCTGCAGTGATCGCCCCACTGGGTGCCCTGGGAGAGGAGCCCGTGGGGCTTGTACCAAACCGAGTAATCCGCGTAATCCGCTATTAATTCCGGTGTTTCCGGCTGCAGGGATAAGAGATATTCATCGTAGTGAAGCTGCAAGCGTGTACCTGTTGCCAGGCTTTTGCTCGCGCGTCTTAAGCGCAACTGTTTATTTTTTTGTGTCCACCAGACAGCCCCTTTGTTCATCGCATCTTTAATTTTTGCTTTGGATAAACCGGACTTTTCGGCAAGCCAATCCACCGCGGTTTTGTCCCCGGTATCGGTGACAAAATCCAGGCTGATTTTTTTGCAGGGCGTGTGTTGGTCTGGCTTTTGATAAGATGCGTGCATTAATTTATCTAGGGGAATTCTGTGGCTGAAAAAGCAACTATCTACAAGGCCAATATTCAAGTGGCCGATCTTGATCGCAACTATTTTGGCGATTTTAATTTAACCATTGCATTGCACCCATCGGAAACCATTGAGCGCATGCTGGTGCGTATTCTAGCCTTTTGTCACAGGGCTGCGGAAAATTTAACGTTTACCCGCGGACTGTCCACTCAGGATGAACCCGACCTTTGGTTAAAGCATGACGATGGGCGAATCCTCGAGTGGATTGAGGTTGGGCAACCGGCGCTGGATCGCCTGAAAAAAGCCTCCAGCCAGGCAGAGCAGGTTAAAGTCTTTGCCTATGGCCGGGGTATGGACATCTGGTGGAAGGCAAATGCCGAGGCCTTTTCCAAACTGCCTAAAGTAGAGGCATTTTACTT